>JAPLUP010000416.1 GCA_026397575.1 Candidatus Zixiibacteriota bacterium | reverse complement strand
CAGAGCACTCCGGGGTGACCTTCGGTGCCGCAACCAGCGTTCTACTAACTGGGGGTGGTGGTGACTTTTGGAGTGAAGCGCTACAAAAAGGAGTGGGTCAATTCGCGGGAGAGTGTCGGGTTCCGCGCTTCGCTGGGAACGCCGACCTACGGAACTGACCAGTGAGTATATCGTCAATTTGTACCTCAAAACGTCTACGATCAGAGAGAACTGACACCTTGCCTTCAACCGAACCATTCTCCGTTCTTGCTGTCGCCAATATCCCATCAACATTGGCGATAGTGTGTTGCGATATCTTGGTGGTTGAGCCGTTTCCTCCTATGACAATTTTGTCAATTAGCTTATCTCCGTCAGCAATGACGGATGCAAGCTCACGTGCATGCCAAAGTGCAGCATCAGAGAAATGCTTCGGCCTTGTGTCGCTTTTTTCGAGGCTACGTATACCAGTGCGAATAGTGTGCATCATTGGAGCAATATTCTTTATTTCGCGACTTACGGGATAAGGAGAGGCATTCAGAACCACACTGCCCGGTTCGACATCTACAACCCACATTATTGCTCCCTTACGCCCAGATACTTCGTCAGAAACATTGCGAAGCAATCCCAAAAAACCGTCAACGGCTTTTAGGAATTTATCGGCCGATACCCTGGCACCTTCTATTTTCAAGGTGAGCTTATTGTTAGGTGCTTTTTTCATCTGCGTGAGTCCCGATACACCAAACCTGTCCCTGCAATTGAAGCGAATGCAATCTGCATTCTCTCAGTATCGGCAACATTCCGATTATTGTGACCAAAGTCAAACTCAGAAAAATAACGGCAATAATGTGGTGAACCAACATTGTGGAATGCTCCAATTAATCCACGTCTGAGTATGCTGAAGAATATCTCCGCCGTATTCATCTACACGTCTCCTCGTACATACCCTTTGTGACTATGTTTGACACCCTGATATTCTGGAAAGTGCTTATCAAGTCCGGCATAGGCACCGGGTTCATCAGTCATTATACGCATACACTCTGCGACTTGCTGTTTAAGAATTGGTTTCAATGTCGCTCCGTTAAGAGATTGAACGTGGAAAGAACAGATATTACCACATCGTTCTACAAGGAAAAATCTTCTGCTTAAATTCGTAACCGCCGTGGGGTTTGTCAATCATTTTACTACTGTTATTTCCCCAACGGGTTTCATCAGTTCGCTGGTAAAGACCCCTTCAGTTCTGACGTGCGAGACTCCGTCAAAGCCGATTCGAACGTCTTTGTCCACCTGGTCGGCGGACCTGGCCGGCACGGCTGTTGGGGGGACGGTCTTGTGGTCTTGGCACATGTTGCAGTGGACGTATTAAAGACGAAGGAGCGTTGGTCGTAGGTTGCTGTCGCCCCGACGGCAGGGTCGGGTCAGATCAGTTTTCTCGCATGAAGACATCGTCGTATTCGATCTCGAATCGCAGCTTGTGCTTGGCCTCTTCTTGGGCGAGTGTCAGCAGCACTCCCTTGAGGTTCGCGTCGTCGGTTGTTGATGCCAGATCATGATACAGCCGGAACGCCGCCTTTTCGGCTTTCATGGCAATGATCAATGCCTGCTTGTACTCAATATCCCTCCATGTTGTTGTGACATTCTTGCGGCCAGATCATTGTAAAACTGCGCCGCCTCTTCTTCCTTTTTTATGGCAAAGTCGAGAATCTGACTAACCGACTTCAATTCCATTTTCTCCTCCATGACCTTCTTGCCTGATGGTTAGCGGCATCAACTCCGATCTAACTGCCGTTTCCAGGAATCCGCGACAGCGAACGAAGGTATTCGTGAATTGACTTGGCCGCAGAACGCCCGGCGCCCATTGCCAGAATGACCGTTGCCGCACCGGTTACCACGTCGCCACCCGCCCAGACTTTCTCTCTTGATGTCGCGCCGGTTTTTTCGTCCGCCTCGATGTTCCCCTTCTTGCCGATCTTGAGGCCCGGAGTGGTAGACCCGATCAACGGATTAGGGCTGTTGCCGATCGCGCAGACGACGGCATCCAATGGGTAGATTACTTCGGACCCTACAATCGGAATCGGTTTTCGTCGACCGGACGCATCCGGTTCGCCCAATTCCATTTTCTGGCACTCGATTGCCTTGACCCAGCCGTTTTCGTCGCCGATGTATCGTAGCGGCAAGGTCAGGAAATCGAAAATGACTCCCTCTTCCTCAGCGTTCTCGACCTCTTCGAGACGGGCAGGGAGTTCCTCGCGAGAACGGCGATAGATGATCCGCGACTCCGCACCCAACCGGAGCGCACTGCGGGCGCAGTCCATGGCGACGTTGCCGCCGCCGACGACGGCGACCTTGCGATGCGCCTTGACCGGTGTGTGATACTTGGGGAAGAGAAATCCCTTCATCAAGTTTAGTCGCGTCAGATACTCGTTGGCAGAATAGACACCGTTGAGATTCTCGCCGGGGATTTCCATGAACCAGGGCAATCCGGCGCCGGAGCCGACGAAGACGGCGTCGTACTCTTCGAGGACGCTGTCGATCGTTCTGGTCTTGCCGACGACGAAATCGGTCACCAACTCGACTCCGAGTGTCCTCAGATATTCAACTTCGCGATTGACAATTGCTTTGGGAAGTCGGAATTCGGGGATGCCGTAGACCAGCACTCCTCCCATCTTGTGGAGCGCTTCAAAGACGGTCACTTCATGTCCGAGTTTGATCAGATCTCCCGCAACGGTTAGTCCGGCCGGACCGCCACCCACGATAGCGACCTTGCGTCCGCTGCGAGGAGGAATCTGGGGCATTTCTAACTCGCGTTGTTCTGCTTCCCAATCAGCGAGGAAGCGTTCAATGCGGCCGATAGCAATCTGTCCTCCCTTTTTGTGGAAGATACAGGTTTTCTCGCATTGTTCTTCTTGAGGGCAGACGCGTCCGCAGACTGCCGGGAGACAATTCTTGTCTTTGAGAACTCTGATGCCGCTTACGAAATCCCCTTCGGCAACTTTCTTGAGGAAACCGGGGATATCGATCTCGACCGGGCAGTTGGCTATGCAAGAGGGCTTCTTACATTGGATGCAGCGCTTGGCCTCTTCGATAGCCAGCTCGGGCGTGTATCCGAGAGCCACCTCACTGAAATTATACCGGCGCACCTCCGGCGGCTGTTTCGGCATTTCGCGACGTTTCAAGTCGTATTGTTTCTTCACAGGTTCACTCATGGCTCTTCTCCTGGGACTTGAAATGACGTTCTTCGCACCTACTGGTCCTGAGCGGAACAACTTCTTCGGGCATGTAGGTTTTGCGACGCTGCAACAGCTCTTCCCAATCTACCTGATGCGCGTCGAAATCGGGTCCGTGCACACAGGCGAATCGAGTGACGGAACCTACGGTTACACGGCAGACGCCACACATGCCCGTGCCATCGATCATGATCGGATTCAGGCTGGCCATAGTCTTAATACCCATCGGTCTGGTTTCATCGGCAGTTCTCTTCATGCAGAAAGTACAGCCGTTGACCAGGACCCGATCCACCGGTTCTTCGAGGCCTCGAAAAATTTCGGGGAGCCGCGCCAAGTGGCCGCGGTGTCCTTTGGTACCATCGCGAGTGATGTGAATGATCTTGTCGGAAAAGGCAGCCAGACGATCCTCCCAGTAGAAGAGATATGAACTTCTGGCTTCCATGATCGTGATGATGCGATTTCCTTTCTGTTTTAGCGCTCGGGCAATTGTATAGATACTACCGATGCCATAACAGCCGCAGACACAGACCACGGTGCCATAGTTCTCGATTTCGGTGGCATTACCCAGCGGTCCCACGACCGTGGGGATATCGATGCCGGCGGTCAATGAAGCCAGCCGTGCAGTGGTGGCCCCGATATTCAGGAAGACCACGGTTATCCAGCCGCCATCGGCGTCCCAATCGGAAAGGGAAAGAGGTATGCGTTCCCCTTCTTCCTCAGCGCGAAGAATCACGAACTGCCCGGGTTTCGCTTCGCGAGCCACGGCCGGTGCGGCCAAGGTGAGGAGGTGCACATTGGGAACAATCATCTGACTGGCGATTACCCGGAACATGTCTTCCTCCTTATTCTCACCGATTGCGGATTCGGATTGAAGTTGGCGTACTCACGCAACGATGCGTGCAAGGTCCCTGTGGGTTGCTCGCGGACAAGCCGCACAGACAAAGTCCTTTCAAGATGATTTGACGCGATCACTACTTCGTCACCCCGCGCGATACCCGCACGCTTAGCATCTTCCGGATTGATCTCCAGAACTTCCTCGGTGAGGAGCATGTTTGACCCTTCCACCCAGGTGGAGAGTGGGAAGCCGCGATGCGAATGCTCTACCGACGAAACGGTCAGAAGAAATGGAAATTCATCACTTGCCCTGGCGGTCGTGGCCGGTTTGCGTTCGCCGTCATGGAATGTGCCGGTGACTACGATGGGTTGGGGATCACGAGCAAATTCCTCAAAGTGACCAAACTTCCCGGTCACCTGTGAGATCTCTTCGCGAATCTTCTCCACGGAGGAGAACTCAAAGCCCGGGACGTTCATTTTCTGAGCGATCCGGCAGATAATCTGCCAGTCTGGCAGCGACCCTCCAATTGGCTCAACGGCCTTTCTCACTCGCTGAATCCGGCCTTCGCCGTTGATGAATGAACCATCACACTCGGTGAATGCTGCCGCCGGAAGTACTAAGTTGGCGCGGCAGAAGCCATCCGGCGGATAGATGTTCTGGAAAATGATGAACTCCGCCTCCGGTTGCCACCCGACGGGGGTTTCGCCAACAAGGTACAACACTTTTCTCTTGGCACCGCGAGATGCCGAGACAGCATTCCAGTCCGAATTGGGAACCGGAAGTTCGACGCCCCATTTCGCGGCGAGATTCGCTCTCTTGTCACTGTCGGTGACTGAGTATCCTCCCGGCAGGAGTTCGCCGTATGCCCCCATCGCGATGGAACCATACAGGTTATTGTGCGACGGGAGCGGAAGAACGCCGGCTTTGGTGTTTCGGGCGATCTCCGCAACCGATTCGAGAATCTCGGCAGACGCATCATACTGAAGGAACTCCGAGCCTACGAGTATCACTGGAGCAGGCGAACCAGTCAACAACGCTGCGACCTGCGACAACTCCTTCTCGCGGTCGGCGGCAAACGGGGAGCGGCCTGACTTGCCGCCGTGCCCTGTCAATTCCACGAGCCGCCGCAAGAGAGGCAATTCCTCCCCCGGTTGGGGCTGTAACCAGAGGTTGGCTACCATGGTCAGATTATGCTGTCGCGGATGGACGGTGATGATCTTTGCGCCTCGTTTGGTGGCCTTGCGCAAGGCCACGCCTACCACCGATCTGGCAAACCTTGAATCCAGTCCAACGCACAGAATAGTCGAAGTACTCTGTAGTTCCGAGAGCGGAACCGACATTTTCAGGAGATCGGTGTATGCGTTGAACCCGTGACCGTAGAATAACCGTGCGACAGTGTCGATGTTATGCGAGCGCATGGCAGTCCGGGCGAACTTCTGAGCAACGTACAAGTCCTCGTTGCTACAGTTCGGAGAAACCAGCATTCCGAATTCTTCCGGTGGGCAGTTCTTGAGTTGCTCGGCAGCCAAATCTGTCGCTACCTCCCAGGAAATTTCCGCCTTGGTTTCGCGAAGCACGCGATAGGGGTTTTTGAGACGAAGCGGACCGTTCACCAGTTCCGTGCCACAGAATCTTCCTTTCACGCACAATTGCCCTTCGTTTACCAGAGGATCGCCAGCCGGCAAGCTGCCGATTATTCGATTACCCTTGACTTGCAGTCGCACCTGACACCCGACGCCACAGAAGGAACAGGTCGTGATGACTTCACGATCCGGTTTTCCTTCCCAAGCGCGCGTCTTCTCGCGCAACGTCCCGGTCGGGCAGACGGATACACAAGCGCCACAGAACTCGCAGCCGGCTTCCAAATGAGTGCGACCATAGGCGGGGCCGATGACGGTCTGGCGTCCTCTATTCTTGAAGGCGAGGACATTCGCCGTGCGAATTTCCTGACACATGCGGACGCATCTTCCGCAGAGAACGCAGAGGTTGTAGTCTCGATCATAGAAGGGGTCTTCCGTCTCTACTCTCATGCCGCGATAGTAGATGGGATACTTGATCTCGGTCACGCCGAGTTTCTCCGAGATATCCTGAAACTCACATTGTCCGTCATTGGGGCAATACCGGCATCCGGTAGTGACGCCCGCTTTGCGGATCGTAGGCATGAACCTCTTGCACTCCTCCTTTTCATCGCAGATGAGACAGCTTGAGGTGTGCTCACTCATGAACAACTGAAGGATTTCCATTCTCATTGCCTGCAACTGGGCGGTGTTGGTTCTAATGACCATCCTCTCTTCGATCGGGGTCGTGCAGGCCGTAGGAAGATTGCGCATCCCTTCCACTTCGACAATGCACATGCGGCAACCGCCGTGCGGAGAAAGGTCTCCATGCGCGCACAGAGTGGGAATTAAGATGTCGTTCAGTTCGGCGGCCTGTAGGATCGTAATACCCTTCTTCACTCGGAAGGGTTTATTGTCAATAGTAACTGCTACTGTAAGGTCATTTTGATTCATGACGCGCTCCGTATTGACCGGAAAACAATGGCATCTGTGGCGAGAGGATCGTAACGGCAGATCTCATAACAGGCCTTGCATTTGATGCAGCGATACAGATCGATCTTGTGCAACTCGGCCCTGGCGCCGCTAATCGCCTGAGTGGGACAGACGCTGACACAGCGCTGGCAGCCGTTGCACTTGGCGGGATCTATTTCGTATTCGACCAGTTCTCTGCATACAGCCGCAGAACAATGCTTCTGCTTGATATGCTGGAGGTATTCTTCGCGGAAGTGACGCAAGGTCGTCAACACTGGGTTGGGCGCCGTTTGTCCCAGGCCGCAGAGAGATGCTCTCGCCACGGTCTCGGCGAGAACCTGAAGTTTGGACAAGTCTTCCATCTGCCCCTGTCCCTTGGCGATCCTTTCCAGAATGTCCACCATGTGGTGAGTTCCCACCCGACAGGGTGAACACTTCCCACAAGATTCATTTTGGGTGAAATTCAGGAAGTAGAGAGCCAGATCAACGGCACAAGTATCTTCGTCCATTACGATCATACCCCCCGATCCCATGATCGAACCAGCAGCCGTCATCGACTCGTATTCCACGGGAATATCCAGATACTCTTCCGAAAGGCATCCGCCGGAAGGCCCTCCCGTCTGTACCGCCTTAAACGGTTTCCACGAACCCCCGCCGATATCGAAGATGATCTGGCGGAGTTTGATACCGAGCGGCACTTCAATCAAGCCGGGGCGACGAATCTTGCCGACTAGAGAAAAGGTCTTGGTGCCGTAGTTTCCTTGCACTCCAAACTGCTTGTACCAGGCGGCCCCGTTTCGCAGGATATTCGGCAGCGCTCCCAGAGTTTCGACGTTGTTGATGATCGTCGGCTCGCCCCGCAGGCCTGCGATTGCCGGAAATGGGGGACGGGATTTGGGCATGCCACGTCGGCCCTCGATAGAGCCGATCAGAGCCGTTTCCTCGCCACAGACGAATGCTCCGGCGCCTTCTTTGATGATGATATCGAAGCTGAAACCGGAATCGAGGATATTCTCTCCAAGCAGTCCGTATTCTTTCATCTGGCTCGTGGCCTTTTTCAGGCGCGCGATTGCGAGCAGGTACTCGGAGTTGATGTAGACGTAGCCATGGTTGGCGCCGATGGCGTAGGCCGCGATGATCAGTCCTTCGAGCACGCAGTGCGGGTCGCTTTCGATAAGAGCGCGATTCATGAATGCGCCAGGATCACCCTCGGAGCAATTGCAGATCATGTACTTGTCGGTTCCGGGAGCGTTTCTGCAGATTTCCCATTTGCGGTAAGTGGGGAATCCTGCTCCGCCTCTTCCTCGCAGACCGGCTTCTTTGACCTCTGCGATGACTTCTTCAGGGCTCCTGCCCAAAGCAGTGGCCAGTCCGAGATAGCCGTCATTTGCGAGATAGTGATCAATATCCTCCGGGTCGATGAAACCGCAGTTTCTCAGCACCAAACGAACCTGGTGCCTGAGCATCGGCATCTCGAAGAATTTC
>JAPLUP010000566.1 GCA_026397575.1 Candidatus Zixiibacteriota bacterium | reverse complement strand
GCATCGAGGATAGTCATTTTCTGTCCCTTGTAGTCTGGAAACGGAAAGGGCTCGCTGTCCATCAAGATCTCCCATAAGGAAACGGTACTGATGCCCGCATACAGTTCACGATACCGTTTGTCGCATCCAGCACAGATATTGATGACCTGGGTTCCAGCCGGAAGGTCCGGTTCGTGCTTGCAACAGATCAGATGCTCATCAACATTGCCCCGGCTCTCGTTCAGGAACTCAAGCATCTTCTCCGCCAATTGCGACTTGTAGATCATTAATGCACAGCCGGGGGCGAAGACCCTCTTCATAAGGTACCTTCAGCTTCTTTCCGGACGTGTCCGATCACCCGGCTGAACTGAGTTCGAAAATGTCTATTCAAAGAGCGACACCGCCGTCCCAGACAACACCTTCTGTTCGTGGTCAAGTAACCAACGCTTGCGCCAAAGTCCCCCTCCATAACCGCGCAGGTTGCCGTTAGCCTCAATGATGCGATGACAGGGAACAATGATTGAGATACGGTTGGCACCGTTGGCACGTCCGACGGCGCGCGAAGCCTGCGGATTGCCGACAGCAGCGGCAACTTCGCCATACGATCGCGTCTTTCCAAATGACGTCGCCAAGAGCTCTTGCCAGACGCTCTTTTCGAACGGTGTGCCAACAATGTCCAGCGGCAGGTCGAAATCGGTGCGCGTCCCGGCAAAATATCCTGACAACTGCTCGACGGCCATGTCATTAAAGCTGCACTTTCCCGCTACCATGTTCTTCCGATAACGCTTTTCAATCGCCAGACGGATTTTCTCGACGCCGCCGCGATCATGAAACTCCAACAGACAGCATCCCTTGTCGGTTGAGCCGACAATCATCATTCCGATCGGCGTTTCCATATCAGTACAGATAACCTGTTCAGACGTCATGATTTCTCCCGGGTGTTGAGCCAAATTCTTTCTTGAAGGCGTCGCGGAAACCACTTGATGACTCGAAACCGCTTTCGAATGCCGCCTCCAAGTAGTTTACGCCTCTTTCAATCAACTGTCGGGCGTGTTGAAGACGCATCTTGCGGTGGAAAGCGGTCGGTGTTGTGCCAAATTGCGACTTGAAGTAGCGGCGGATGGTGGAGATATCGACACCGGCGGCATCGGTAAGAGCGGTTTCGCTGAGATGCTGCGAGGTTTTCGACTTCATCTGCTCGACCACCGCATCCAACCACTTCGGGGCGATCTTGGGAAAATCAGCGGCGCGACAGCGCTTACAGCCGCGAAATCCCATCTGCAGGGCTTGAGCGCGCGTCGGAATGAACACGATATTCTTCAACATCGGCTTTTTGGCCTTGCAGGATGGCAGACAGTAGATCATCGTCGTCCGCACGCAGACGAAAAACGCTCCGTCATAACCGGCATCCCGACTCATCGTTGCGCGCACCATCTCCTGAGTCGACAACTGTTTCATGTTGCTAAGATAGGATGGTCAGGAATTGTGTCTACCGAAATTCGGGCAAGGAAGTACGAATGTGGGGGCTTAACCCTTGGGTGGGCCGATTCTGGTTTCGCTGGTTGAGACGTGAGGGGTCTGTGGTACCGCGATGAGAAAATACGCCCAGGAGGAGTTGAACCCCCAACCTTCTGATCCGTAGTCAGACGCTCTATCCAATTGAGCTATGGGCGCATTACGCAACCGCACTATAGGGGGCGCTGCCGGAAATTGTCAAGCGATTTTTCGATGCCGCAATCTCGGCTTGACCGGTCAGTTGGGTAGTTCGGTCGGCTGGGGCGATTCCTCCCAGCCCAAAATCGCCCGCTCGCGAAGTTTCGCGCTCCGCATCAGTGTACCGTCGCTCTCGTCCTGAACGACTACCAGCGGGATATGGGGCTCGTCGACAGAATGTTTCCCGCGGTCTTCGTAGGCGACAATGCGCCAGTGTGAACCCGGTTTAAGGTGTAAGAACAACATCTCGACCACCTTTCTTTTGTCTTGTCTGGAAGTTTCTTGGTCTCTCCAACTGTAGTACGCAAATAGCAGTATCTCGTTCGAAGAAAAAAGGGGACGATCTCAAGATTGTTGCAGAAATGCAACGGCGCAGAGGTTCGGTCGACAGACGGCAGCGGCGCCGCGAGTTTTGGAGGCTTGGCGAATGTGAAATGCCTCATCCCGCGGAAAGGCATACCGACGATTCGAGTCGAACGGTCGTTTGGACGTTCCTGCCTGACCATCAGTGCGACGATAACGATCGGACAGAAGTGCAAAAGGACCATCTCACTTCCGAGACATAGCGTGATTGAATTCCCCCTGGACGATTTCTGTTCTGACATTCGCAGTGATGACATCGATATGAACATGCATGTCCCGATGTCTTCGCATGAGGGAGAGGTTATCGATGAATAGGTGTCGATGACACTCGATCGACGCACTTTTTTCATCTCAAGATCTAACGTCGTACGATGCGCAGTCGATAAAACTAATGACGAGTTGATCACGATGAGGAAGTCATCGCAAAAAAAATGTTACATTCTTGAGTATGACTAAAAGTTTTTTGTTGATTTTATTTTTACAAAAGATGATCTCTGTTTCTGTAGATATGTTCTGGCAAACGATGTTGACAAGAGCCTGCGATGCAAGAAAAACAAACACTGACGTGTTGCTTAGTTCTTCTCACCATCAGGGATGTACGCGACAGTAGTTGAGTACCTCATAAACCCTAAACACATTCCAAAGGAGTTGGTCATGCCAGCTAAGAAGAAACCAGCAGCGAAGAAGCCGGCCGCCGAGAAGCCAGCCAAGAAGACCGCCAAGAAGAAATAACGTAGCGGTTCAAATCCCGTCGGGACTGTTAATGTGTCAGTCGGCTTGATCAGGGAATGATCGCCACTGAACCAGGATATCACAGATTGATTCCGACAGTCTCCGGTCTGCGAACTTTCCAACGACCCGTGTCAAACTTGACACGGGTCGTTGCTCTGAGGGCATAAGCATTCCCCCGAATCACCACTTGACCAAATTTCGTCCGTGTCATACCATACATTACCCTGCGCAAGCATGAGGGCAACCGGAATCCATGCTCATATTTGACAGTCAATGCCGACAGATAGACTCGCTTCCGCCCGACCGCAAATGCGTTATCCTCAACTCGCGACAGTCGAAACGTCCGTGTAACCGCGACGACTGGGTGACGGCAACGGCACGGGCTGTCGATGGCGTCATCCGACGGGGATTAACCGTCATTACCTCTATCGGGCTGAATACCTGGGAACTGACTACTCATTTGGTGAACATCAGAAGAGGTCGACAGATTATTGTCCTTCCCTCGATGGGCGAGGAGTCGATACCGTTGGTGATCACTCAAACCATTAGCGATTTCAAGCTCGACCCGGCACGCTGCCTATTTGTGGCGCCGACTTCAGACACTATACCCGGCAAGAGCGCAAAAGACTTCTGGCCAGAGCGTGATTTTCTGGCTGTTGAACTTGCTGATGTGGTCTTACCTCTGTCAATTCGCCCCGGTGGCAATTTCGACAGACTTCAAAATCAGGCCGCGACAGCGGGAAAAGAAATCTGCAACGATTTCCGTGTCGACTACCGCCGTCCAGCCGATCGTGTTCGATACGATTTCGAAGGTTGTACCTTTAATCCAGCCCTTGATGATCCGAACTGGCGGTACGTCATCCATTGGACCCGGTCATCGCACGGACCCTATCCTGCGGAGACCAGATTCGAATACTACCGCGACATTCTCGCATCAGACACCTACTGTCGGTCGGCCTATCACACACTGGTGCGAATCGCCAGCGACAGGACAATCCGAAGCACCAACAGGTTTATCAGTGGCGGCTACCAAGTCGTGTCGTTCTCGGCGCTCGAACCGCGTGAAGCTATCAAATTGATGCGTTGGCGGCGCAGGTATGTCTGTTACAGCTTTGAACCTTATGGCATAGCAATCCAGACGGATACCGCTATCGCGGCAGGATTGCGTCCGGTTGTCTACGGTGATGACGACCTGTATTCCCAACTTGCCGATTGCGACCGCCCCTTTTTCCAGAGTCGCGGCTCGGAAGTCTCCGATTGGCGTCCCGAGGCGGAGTGGCGGTGCCTCGGCGACCTGAATCTGCAGCGTCTGCCTGCCGACGGAATCAAGCTGATCACCTACACCTATCATGAAGCGGCTGCACTTCAGCAATTGACAAAGTACGAAGTAATTCCATTGATCTTGGCCTGATGCGATGTAATCGGGGGTACGATGTCTTGCGAAAATAGCTTCCGACCTTCAACGGTGGGCAACGCAAGTGGACTTGCCGGGTTCATCAGGGTTGGAGGCCGTCCGCCCCTACAACTAAATCCTACTCACACTCCGTGCAGGGAGCGGGACCGTCTCTGAAAATGTAATTGATCAAGCGAACCGCGTCAGCAATGTTGATGCTGCTGCTGCAATCAACGTCGCCTAACGAAAGCGGCTGCGGCGCCGCACCACCCATGAAGATGTAATTGATGAGAAACACGACGTCCGCGATTGTGACTGACCCGTCGCCATTGGCATCGCCGCAAATGTAGTCGGGTATCCAACTCAGTTTGGTCACAAAAGTATCCCAGCCACCTTGAAACGTCGACTGAAAGGGATTCTGAGTCGGGAAGTTGGAAGACCAAGTATAGCCCGTCACATAGGCATTGCCGCTGGCATCAACCGCAATGCCGTAGCCCCATTCTTGCCCGTCGCCGGCGAGGTATGTGCTGTAAACCAGCAAACTGCCACTCGGACTCAACTTGGTCACGAAAACGTCTTCTTTATAGTCCCCTGCGGCCTGGTACGGATTCAGAGTCGGGAAGTCGGAAGAATAGGTCGAGCCCGTCACATAGGCATTGCCGCTGGCATCGACCGTAATGCCGTAGCCCCAGTCTTGGCTTCCCCCGCCGAGGTAGGTGCTGTAGATCAGGCTATTGCCGGAACTGGAGAGCTTGGTCACAAAAACATCCACCATTCGCAGATTGGCCTGATAGGGATTCAGAATCGGGAAGTCGGATGAAGACGTGTAGCCCGTTACGTAGGCATTGCCATTGCGATCGACTGCAATCGCATTGCCTCCGTCGAAGAATTCTCCGCCAAGATAGGTACTATAGACCAAGCTGTTGCCAGCACTGGAAAGCTTGGTCACGAATGCATCTTGTCCCGATTGATCCGTCTGATAGGGATTCACCATGGGGAAGTCGGTCGAATATGTCCAGCCCGTCACATAGGCATTGTAGCTGTCATCGACCGCGATGCTGTATGCCCAATCGAGGTCTTCCCCGCCGATGTAGGTGCTGTAGATCAGGTTGTTGCCGGAACTGGAGAACTTGGTCACAAATGCATCTGGGCCCCATTGATAGGTCTGATAGGGATTACAAGTCGGGAAGTCGTCAGATGTCGTATAGCCCGTTACATAGGCATTGCCGCTGCCATCGACCGCAATGTCCTCTCCATAATCGTCGTATCCGCCGCCGATGTAGGTGCTGTAGATCAGGTTGTTGCCGGAACTGGAGAGTTTGGTCACAAAAGCATCATTACTGCCTTGATAGGTCTGATAGGGATTCAGAATCGGGAAGTCAGAAGAACCAGTAGTGCCGGTTACATAGGCATTGCCGCTGCCATCAACCGCAATGCCGCTTCCTTCATCGTTGCCTCCGCCGAGGTAGGTGCTGTAGATCAAGCCATTGCCAGTACTGGAGAGCTTGGTCACAAAGACATCCGTGTAGCCTTGAAGCGTCGGCTGATAGAGATTCTGAGTCGGGAAGTTGGAAGATTGAGTCCAGCCCGTCACATAGGCATTGCCGCTGCCATCCACTGCAATGCCATTTCCAACATCGCGGTCTGCTCCGCCGAGGTAGGTGCTGTAAACCAGCCCGACTGAGATCGCTCCCGGCGCTTGCCGACTTGCGCCACCCCTCGTGAGCGGAGTCGAACGATCGGCTTCGAATCCGATCGTATTTTCTGATAACTGCGAGAAGCTGCCGGTTCCCGACAAAACACCATTAGTAGGCGACTTTATCGCAGCGATCATATCTCCCCATTTGGTTCGCACGACCATTCTGCCATCATCATCAATTGAAGTCTTTTCCGCTCCTTCATAGGCAACCTTGATCCGCGCAATATCCGCACCGGGCGCAGCGATAAACTCGTACGCCGCCTGACCACTGCCGTCGCCGGAGTATTTCAGGTCGATGCCGGGATAGATGTCTTTGAGCATGATCGCCTCGTAGTTGGGCACATCGGTATGCCATTTGGCTGGGTCATTGCCAAGGAAGTAGTTGCATTTGTAGTCCATTTGGCCTTCGGCGAGAATTTCTGGATTCGGCTTTGCGCCAACGAATTTGGCGGTCAAAATTATCTGCCCGACGGAGTCCTTCTCGTACCTGTCGCCCGGTAGGATAGGCATTCCTGCCTGTCCAGGGTCAGACAAGAATGTCCGACCTACCGATACGCCTGGCGCGGAGACCGCGCCGCTACGCGTGTCAATACGTCGCGTGAACTGGTAGGTCACACCTTCTTTCGTAAACCACATCGTGGCCGCGCCCGCGTTGGCTCGAAACAGAACGCGGTCATCCCATTGCCCCATATTCTTGGTGAATGACAAGGGCATCTGGTTCATCTGCTGAATTGTTGCAGATGAATTTGGAGTTGTCGTTGCCATCATGGTAGAAACCATGAGCAACGAAAGGGCTGTCAGAAACAAAGCTGTCTTGCAGAACATGTCAACCTCCCAAGGGTGCACGGGTGAGACAATGAATCGTATTTTAGGGCCAAAAGATAACAATATTGATTGCATTTGTCAAGACAATTATGCTGGTCGGAAGATGTTCTGTGCACTCAGGCGGTGTCCGAACATCACGAGCGTGCTCGATTTGGCGCACGCCGTGCGCCGCTACGAAACCGAGGAACAACCGCACGGGCGGGCTGCGTCCACCCCGTGATGAATTTGGCTGGAAAGGAGGCTGATGGTTAGAATTGCATCCGGTCAAATGAATCTTTGCTGCGCGGCATTATTGGGGAGTTCTGCTGATAGTCCTGCTTGTCCTTCTGCTGGTTATAGATGCGCATGCGGACGGTGAAGTCCTGACAGGCCTGGCACCGGCTGATGTTGTGCGCCTTGTCTTTGGGCACGCGGCGCGTTCGCTTGTGGTTAGGTGAAAGTATCTGTTTGCCGACTATTTCATATCCGTGCGAGTGATCCTTGTCATTGTGCCACTTGACACCCTGTACTACGCGGCTGTTGCTTTCGTCATAAATCGTGGCGCCCGGGCATTCGATCACAACGTGGTCGTTAGTATCGTGGTACTCCTTGGAGGCGGAAGTGAAGAAGTTGTAGTAGTCACCATACTTTTCGTTACAGGGAAGACACAGGTAGACCCCTTTGAATTCTCGCATGGTCTTCCCGCAAATATGACATCGTTCCGCATTCGCCAGCATGATCACTCACTTGCTCTTGGTATCGTTCCTGCCGAGGATGAACTGGGGTAGGTCGATAAACCGGCAACTGTCACCGACCAGCACGATTCTGCAGGTCGGGCAATACGGCTTGCCGAGATCTTTGGTCAGTCGGCTGCCACAGA
>JAPLUP010000162.1 GCA_026397575.1 Candidatus Zixiibacteriota bacterium | reverse complement strand
ACAGCAGGAAATCGCCGCGCTCAGTTGGGCGGAAAGGATTCGTCTGGCGCTGGATGATCTCGGCCCCACGTTCGTCAAAATGGGGCAGATCATGTCCACGCGACCGTTCTTGATACCGGTGGAGTTGGTCATCGAACTGGCGAAGCTACAGGATCAGGTAGCGCCGTTTCCGTTCGCTGAGGTTCGACAAACGATTGAGGAGGAACTCGGCAAGCCTTTGGATCAGCTATTCAAGTCCTTTTCTCCAGATCCAGTCGCTTCGGCGTCACTCTCGCAGGTTCATCGCGCAACCACACTCGACGGTGATGATGTCGCCGTTAAGGTGCAGCGCCCGCAAGTGAAACAGATCATGGAAAAAGATCTGTCGATCCTGCGCGATCTGGCCGTGCTGCTTGATCGCTACATTCCCGAAGTGCGTCAGTTTAGTCCGGTGGCAATCGTTGACGAGGTTGCCAAGTCGGCGAAGCAGGAAGTCGATTTTCTTTATGAGGCGCGCAATCTGGAAATCTTCGCGCAGAATTTCGCCGATGATGACCGCATCTTTCTACCTCGAGTTTTCTGGGATCATACTTCGCTGCGTGTACTCACGCTCAGTTTTATCGACGGCATCAAAATTTCCGATGTAGCCCGGTTGCGCGAAGCCGGTGTCGACTTGGCAGTCGTCACTCGCGCCGGTGGACAATTGTTAGCGAAACAGATTTTCGAATTCGGTTTTTTCCATGCCGATCCGCACCCGGGCAACCTGTTTGTGCTTCGCGACAACCGCATTGCACCGGTCGATTTCGGCATGATGGGAAAGCTCTCGCAGGGTGCATTAGAATTGGTCGCCGACCTCTTGATTGCGGCAACCTCCAATGATACCCGCCGGATCGTGCGGGTGTTGCAGAACCACGAACTACTCGATGATGATGTCCGTCCGGCGACTTTGGAAGCCGACCTTGCCCTTTTCCTGCATCGCTATCACGGAGTTCCGTTGGCGAAGCTCAAGATGCGTTCGCTTCTGACTGATGCTTTCGAGATCATGAACGTGTATCGAATCAAGTTCCCTCCCGAACTGATGATGCTCGGCAAAGCGCTGGGAACCTACGAGGAAGTGGCGCGCACTCTGAATCCACAGTACGATTTCGTCACCGAACTCTTGCCGTCAATCAAGAAACTCGCCACCCGCAAGTTTAGTCCGGGGAGTATCTTTAGCGACGTATCCACGTACCTGCTTGATTTGCGCGAACTGCTGGTCAATTTTCCGTTTGAGATTCGCCGCATCGCCCGCAATCTGCGGAAGGGTGATCTCTCGATTTCGTTCCATCATAAGGGTCTGGAGCACTTGATCCTCGAACTGGAAAAGGCCTCAAATCGCCTCGCCTTCGCGTTAATCATCGCCTCACTGATCGTGGCATCATCTCTTATCATGACCCGTCCCATCGGCTTGACTATCCTCGGTGTGCCGGCTCTTGGTCTCGTCGGCTATGTCACTGCGGGTGTTCTGGGCATCTGGTTGGTTATCGCAATCCTCAGATCGGGGAAGCTCTGACATGGCGAAGAATCGGATGACCTACTCCCATTCGCGGCTGGAGACCTTCGAATCCTGCGCGCTCAAATTCCGGTTCCAGTATGTTGACAAAGTCGATATTGCGCGGCGCACTTCAGTCGAGGCGTTCCTCGGTTCACGTGTTCACGATGTATTGGAGCAACTCTATCGTAACAAACTCAACGCCAAGGTATGGACGAAAGAGGAACTGGTACGATTCTTCACCGATATCTGGGAGAAACAGAAATCCGAGGACCTTTTCATCGTCAACAAACAATTTTGTCTCGACGACTACTACCATCAGGGTATCAAGGCGCTCGAAGATTATTGGACCCGTTACCACCCTTTCGACGGCGAAAAAACCATTGCCCTTGAGCAGCGTATTGAACTGTACCTCGATGATTCCAAGCAGTACAAACTGCAAGGGTTTATCGATCGTATCTCGAAAACGGCTTCCGGTGTTTGGCAGATTCGCGACTACAAGACGAAGAGAGCGCTGCCGACTTTGCAGGAAGCCCGTCTGGATCGACAGTTGGCGCTCTATCAGATCGGCCTGCAACACATGTGGGACGGCACCGAGAATGTCGAACTGATCTGGCACTACTTGCTTTTTGACGAGGAAATCAAATCGACGCGGGAAAAGAGCGACCTCGAAAAGCTCAAGATCGAAACCATTCACTTGATCCAGCAAGTCGAGAAGGCGATTGACGAAAACGATTTTCCGTATCGGGAATCCCGACTTTGTGACTGGTGTGACTATTTCGATATCTGTCCGGCAAAAAAACACCTCGCGCAAGTACGCAAGTTGCCGCCGCGCGAATTCAAAGAGGATGAGGGAGTACAACTGGTCGACAGTTATTCGCATCTTCTGGTAGAAAAGAGCCGGCTCAATTTGGATCTGAAAGATCTTCAGGTTAGACTGGATGAACTCGAGGAAGAGATTTTCGAGTTCGCCCGTCAGTTCGGCGCCGAGCGACTTATCGGTTCCGACCGTCAGTTGCGCGTCACCGCGAAAGACACCTTCCGGGCGCCTTCGGCAACTGACAAAGCTGAAAAGGAACTTCGTGAGCAATTGGAAGCGCTGCTAAAGCGCGCCAATTTCTGGGAACCGGTTTCTCAGCTAAATAGCCAGCGGCTGATCAAGCTTTACGAAGACGGGGAGCTGCCGCAGTTCATCCGTACACAGGTCGAGCGTTTCTTGACCCCCGACACCAAACGCCGCGTATATCCTTCCAAACTCAAAGACTACGACGACAACTTCGAAGGCTGACATCCTCTGGCTTCGTGCAACTGCCTTGGAGAAGGTGTTCCCTCCGTCTCCCAATGTGCGAAGACGTTTGCACTTACGGAACCAAATTTTCTCCTTTTGTATCTGCCAACGGGGTGACTTTTTCGAGTTCGCCAGTCAACCGGGCTTTCCGAGGCAGCTGAGAACCTATTGTCAGACACAACCTTAAGCCATGTATGGTTTTACTACACTCAAAACGGGGCGAAAGACCTTGACTTTTCCACACCTGGCTCATATATTGCACACGTCTGCGTTAGAGTACTTCTCGCTGTGCTTTTGTGCTTGAAGACTTGTTGAACTGGAAGCAAATGAGGCTTTAGAGATCTTTCGATCAAGCTAAGAATACGCAAAGCCTTGCCGCACAGCGCGACTTTGTATCAGAAGAACCCACGCTTTTCGGAGAGTGAATGTGAAAACATTAAGAATCCTCGCCAGTCTAGCTCTCTACTTGGCACTCATCACCCAGACTGCTCATGCCGCCGGTGGAGCGCATCCTTGGAGCGATTCGCTGAAGGCGCAAGCGCTCTTTAGCGGGCCTTCTTTGCAGGAAGTGTTGAACGGTCTCGGTTACTCAATCAATGTAGCGAGCGACGAGGTACCTTTACAGTTGTTTGCCCCGCCATCAAATGGAACATCGGGTGAAGCAACACTTAAGTTCAAGAGCTCGTCCTCCAATGCCAACTTCGGCTGGTATTCCAAAGGCACGCCCGCCAGCAAGACGCAGCTTCTTGCCGGGAGTGCTCCAGTTGGTTCGCACGCGAATATCACGATACCGGCTGGTGATTCCATTGGTTTCTACCTCGGGCCAACGCTTTATGACGACATCTGGTATACTCAGACCGTCCTGAATTGGGATGCTTACAGGCACATCAAAGTGTTCTCCACTGGTTCGCCTAACAACTACGTTATCGCGTGGGAGGACCTCCCTGACGGCGGCGATCAAGATTTCCAGGACTGCATCCTTGAAGTCCGTTTTCAGGATCCTAACGAGTTGTTTCTGGCTTTCGAGGGTTCGAACAACATCTCCGTCTGTGTTCCCGACTCAATCTGTTTCCTGATTCATGCGGCTGGTGGTGTGGGCAATCTGACTCTTTCGAAGATTGTCGACGGCGTGCCACAGGCACTCGCTACCGGCCCGTCTCCGCTGACGTATCGCTTCTGCTTCCTGCCAACCTCCTACGCCATCACCGATTACCGCTTCATCTTCCGTTTGAATGATCAGGCCTCCAATCAGGTGCTCGACACGTTCGATATTCATCTCGTGTTTCAGAACCTGCCGGTGCTTACAGTTAATCCCGACTTTATTGATACTTTGATTTGCAAGCGCGACACGCTCTGCTTCGATGTTGTTTCGGCGATTGACCCGGATGGCGACCCGATTAAGTATAGCCTGCTGTCGGGACCCGGCGTCATTGATTCACTTACCGGCAGAGTTTGCTTCCTGCCCAATGATGCCGACTCGGTCGATTATCAGTTCATCATAATGGCGTCCGATCCCTGCTGTTATTCGTTGCCACTTCCCAGGACGGAGTTGCCTTGCCCGCGCGACACAATCACCTACCGGGTGTTGTTGCATAAGCCGCCTGTGATTGTCTCAATAGCGGACACGACCATGCGGCTCTGCAAACTTGACCCGGTTTGTTTCCCTGCTTTCGCTGCCACTCCGAACGGGGTGCCGGTTCCGGTCATCAAGGATTGTGGCCCGGGTACTATTGTCAACGATCAGCTTTGTTTCACTCCGACTGCCGCCGGTTTGTATACTTTCTGCTTTTACGCCAATGACGATTGCGGTGGAGTTGTGCGTGACACTGTAGAGATTACCATCATTCTGAATAATCCGCCGGTTGCCAATGCCGGCAGAGACTCGACTCTCTCCCAGTGCGCACCGGCGCCGATCTGCTGGCCGGCAAACTGCAGCGACCCGGACGGCAATCTGCAATCTTGCACTCTGCTCTCCGGCCCCGGCACATATAACGGTTCGCAAATTTGTTTTACACCTACTGGCACTGATGTTTACACGTTTATTCTAAAAGCCACGGATTTATGCGGTGAGACGGATGTCGATACGGCTATCATCAATGTTCACGTTGGCCGTCCGCCGGTTGCTTTAGTACGCGATACAGCGGCGACCCTTTGCACGGCAAACCAAATCTGTCTGCCCGCATCATGCAGCGATCCCGACAACGACCTGGTTTCGTGTTCTTTGCTGTCCGGCCCCGGCGTTTATAACGGCACAGCTATCTGCTTCACTCCCACCGTCTCTGGCACCTATGTGTTTGTCCTGAAGGCAACTGACGCTTGTGGCCTCGTAGCCTATGATACCGGCACAGCGGTAGTCCGCGTCAACCGTCGTCCCGACGTCGTCGCCGGCGGTGGCAACTTCACTCTCTGCCGCCCGGAGTCGATCTGTGTAGCGATTAACGCCTCCGATCCCGACAATGACAATCTTACTTTCACCACCACGATGGGCAAGGTTGTGGGAAACAACGTCTGCCTCTGGTCCGGCGAAGCGGGAAGACGGCAGTTGGCATATAACGTCATCGCTACCGATCCATGTGGCACCAAGGATACCGCACTGTATCTGGTCAATGTGCTTGTCAATATGGTCCCTATCATTCAAGTGCCGACACCGACTCCACAGAGCATGTGCCGTCCTACACAACTTTGTTTCGCTGTCAGCGCCATTGACTCTATCATGGGAAAACTGACTTACTCAATACTCTCCGGTCCGGGCACCATCAACGGCGCCACCGGCCTAGTCTGCTTCACACCGCAGAATACGGCCACATTCAATTGGCAGATTGTCGTCACCGATAGTTGTGGAAAGGCTGACACCGGCAGTGTTAACTGGCAGGTTAGTCTCATTCCCAAGCCGAGCTCTGTCATCGTACCCCCGGCAGGGGATACTGTAGTTTGCTTCGGCGATACCATCGGCTCAATTTGCAGTGCCGTCACTTATAGTGATCCCGCGCAAAGCACTACGATTACCGTAGTCCCGAGCGATCCCGGCATTTCGTGGTCATTTAACCATACTAATGGCAGCGGACAACTCTGTTTTGCGCCGCGCGTGGATGTCACAAAGACGTACGAATTCACGTTCCACCGGGTGAACCAATGCAATGATACCTCTACGAGCGTCTATAGCTACAATGTCAAATACGATCGCTGCGATTCCGCCTGTCTGGTCATCTCGCTCGAGCAAACCCCCTGTATCAATATCGGATCAATCGCCACGGTCAGAATCTCGCTCACCGACGGCAAGATTCCTATCGGCGGTTTTGATCTGCTGATTCAATATGACGTTTCGGCTTTCACATTCGTGTCGGCATCTCTGGGAACGGCAATCAACGCTTGGGAGTATTTCACTTATCGACTTGGCCCATTCGGCAATTGTGGTTCCAGTTGTCCTTCAGGATTGGTCAGGTTAGTAGCTCTTGCTGACGCCAATAATGGCGCCAGCCATCCTCCCGCAAGTCAACTCGAGCCTAATGGTGTGATTGTGGGTATGACGTTCCGTGTCACGCAGAACGCCACCTTTGAAGGACTGGTCTATCCTTTGAACTTCTACTGGTTTGACTGCGGTGACAACGGCATCTCGTCGGTTAGCGGCGACACGCTGCTGATTGACAGGAGCGTTTATAACCCTGAAGCACTTCTCTGGGATGAGTTTGATGAGGTCGGCTTCCCGGAATCTAATCGTCTCGACGGTGTCGGCGTGCCTGATGTTTGCCTCCTCGGAGACAAGAAGATTCCGTTGCGCTGTGTCGAATTCCACAATGGCTCGATCTGCATTATTGATTCCGACTCGATTGACGCGCGCGGTGATCTGAATCTTAATGGTACTGCCAACGAAATTGCGGACGCAGTACTTTACACCAACTACTTCCTCCGGGGAATCTCCGTTTTCACGATTTCCGTTGCCGGGCAGAGGGCAGCTTCCGATGTCAATAACGACGGCCGCACGTTGACCGTCGGCGATCTCGTCTACTTGCTTCGCATTCTCACGGGCGACGCCCAGCCGATCCCGAAGCTGTCTCCGTATGCTGATCAGATTGACTTCACGATGAAGGAAGCCGGCGGTGCGACCACCCTGCAGGTCGAAAGCTCGACTCAAATCGGCGGTCTCTATTTGCAGCTCAAGACTACGGGCAATTCGGCAGCCGAAATCGTTAGAGATCCTGCTCTTGCCGAGATGGAAGTCCAGACAACGACTGAAGGCGATCAAACGAACGTCATCATCTACTCGAATCGGAAGGGGGCGGTGATTCCTGCGGGTGTCAACACTTTGCTGACCATCCCCGGCTCCTGCGAGATTGTGCGCCTGGAAGCAAGCGATTACTATGGCAATATGCTGGTCTCTCGGGTTACTACGAATTCCAGCGTGCCGTCACACTTCGCGATTGGTCAAAACTATCCGAACCCGTTCAACCCGACGACGACCATCAACTTCTCGTTGCCGACACCGACCGCTTGGACACTCAGCGTAATAAACGTCAGCGGTCAGGTTGTCAAACGCTATACCGGTGAGGCGGGAATCGGCTCCGTGACAATCACCTGGGATGCCACCGATCAGGATGGACAAGCGGTTGCTACCGGTGTTTACTTCTATCGTCTTGATGCCGGCGACTTCAGCGAGACCAGGAAAATGGTTTTGATGAAGTGATGTCCCGGGTATAATTTACAGCACGATAATCACTACGGCGCCGATCCGCTTCGGCGCCGTTTCTTTTTGCACCAGCCGACCGACGGTGTTTCGGCTGTTGCCGCAAAATCCACAATCCCGTTTCCGCCCGACTATGTTCACCCTGTATTCCGGATGGCCGGAGAGAAGACTTTCTCTACCGGCATAGTCAATTTATTTATTGTCACTGTCGATAGACCAATATCGGAATAATGGTGTAGAAGCAATCGCTGATGAAGGGGCTT
>JAPLUP010000577.1 GCA_026397575.1 Candidatus Zixiibacteriota bacterium | reverse complement strand
TATTGTGCGGTAATCTTCATCCTCAAATCGCAGGGACGCCAGCGGGTCATCCTTGTGCGCATCAAAGCCCGCGGATATCAGGACGAGATTTGGCCGGAACATTGCCATTGCACCGCAAAACTCCGGTTCGAAAAGCGCTAGCGCGGTCTTGCCGTCCGTACCGGCTGAGAGCGGAAAATTGAGCGTGAATCCTTCGCCAATACCAGTGCCGGTTTCATACGAGGCTCCCGAGCCGGGATAAAAAGGATACTGATGGAGGCTGGTGTAATGCACGGTACTGTCTTGATAGAACGACCACTGAGTGCCATTACCGTGATGCACGTCGAAATCAACGATCGCTACGCGCTCTATCTCAAACCGCTTCTGCGCCACGCGCGCTGCGCCAGCGATGTTGTTGAACAGGCAGAATCCCATTGCATGATCAGACATTGCATGATGACCGGGAGGGCGCAGTAAACAAAAGGCCCGTTCCCACTCGCCCGTCAATACTTTTTCAACCGCCAACAAGGCACCACCATAAGACAGCAAGGCCGCCCGCCAGGAATGCTCATTGATATACGTATCACCATCGAGCATCTGAACTCCACGCGGCCTGGACTGCGCGAGCCGTTCGATATATCCGGATTCATGATTCAGCGCCAGTTCATCCTTGGTAGCTTCACGCGCGCTTATCGCAATCAACTGCTGTGTCAATCCGATTGTCTCGAAGTGATGTTCAACGGCATCTGTGCGTTGGGCGTTCTCGGCGTGTGAAGGCCAGTTGTGAAGGGAGCAATCGGGATGCGTAACGAATCCAACTTTGCGTCTCAAGTGCGACCTCGATTGAAGTGGTTTCAACTCAATTTATACGAGTTCAGGCGTGCACCTGTTTTAACTTCCACTTGTTGCGGCGGAACCAGAAGACCAGAATGATGCCTTTGACTATCGATGTCAAGGTGATCGACCACCAAACGCCGTCAACGCCGACGTTCATGTCAAAGCAAATGAAATGTGCCAGCGGGACGCGGGCGAACGAACCCAGAACTGAAATGATCATCGGTGGCAAGGTATCGCTCGCGCCGGAGAAAGCGCCCTCGAGCACGATTTCGATGGCCATAAACGACTGCGATAGCGCCAGAATCATCAAATAGTCCGCAGCGATGGTCTTTACTTTCAGGTCACTGATAAACGCCGATGCGATCAGCGTCGGGAATAAGAGGAAGCCAAGCGAAATCACCATTGTAATGCCGCACGTAATCCAGACCGTATACCATGCCGACTTAGCGGCTCGCTCCGGTTGTTTCGCCCCCAGATTCTGCCCGACCAACGTCGCCACCGCCACAGAGAAACCGAAGCAGATCAAGAAGGAAAGCGATTCACAGCGGTTGCCGATTCCGAGCGCCGCCACGGCCTCGGTGCCGAAGCTGGCGGTGATACGGTTCATGAACAAATACACCACGGAAAACACAATCCCAGCGGTCGCCAACGGCAAACCGATTCGTACAATCTGACCGATCATGCGAAAATCCGGTCGGTAAGACCCTGCCCATTTGAACTTGAAAGTGAGTCTACCGCGCTTGATCATGATTAGGTAAAGAACGAATCCAATCAGCATCGACGCCGCGGCGCCTGTAGCCGCTCCGGCAACGCCCATCTTTGGAAAGGGTCCGATTCCGAAAATCAGCAGTGGATCCAGAATGATATTCAGCAATGTCGAAGTCAGACTGATCGTCAGCGGTGTCTTGGTGTCGCCGGTTGCGCGAAAAATGGCACTGAACAATTCATTCATCAGTAGGATAGACGAGAACGCAAAGAATATCTGTAGATAGGCTTTGCCGAGCCGCACGACCTCGGGGTCGGTCCGCATCACGCTGAACATGAAATCAGCGCCTCCAACTCCGGCGACCGTCATCACCACCGATCCCGCGACCGCAACCATCACTGCCTGCCTTGCCGTGTGGGAAACTTTGTCCAACTCGCGTGCTCCATAGAAGCGCGAGATCACCGCCACGGTGCCGGTGCCGACAATGTCGACCATACTGAATAAAAGCCAGATGACGAACATCGAACTGATCACGGCCGCCATTTCCGGCGCGCCAAGTCGCCCGACCCAGATGGCATTGGTAATCAGAAGCACGGTGCGAAGCGCCATGGCGCTGACAGCAGGCCAAGCCAAACGCATGATCTGCCGGAGAATCGGCCCTTCGGTGACGTTAATTAGTTGTGGCGACATGGGAATACTCGGCTTGCCTTAGGTTGCCGATTCCGTGACCGTCGGCGACACTAATTGCAGAAGCTTATTAAATGATTCGCCCCATCGCGTTACGCCTGTCGAGATGTGATCGACTTCGATCCGGTCAACAACGCCGAGCGCCGCCGCTGTCGCTAAAAGCGCGCAGAGCGCATCTCCCTCGGTCTTGACCAAATCCGCAGACAACTCCTTGCGACCCTCGACTACCAAACCATCGTCGATTTCGGCGATCTTGGCGCCCAGCGAACGAATAATGTCGCAGAGACGCCGACGACGCGCTTCTTCGCGATTCGTGTTATAGGGTGACGATCGAATGACTGACGTTCCCTCGCCTACACTTGCTGCCAGCGCCAGCGCACCCACGGCATCGGGATAGTCGTGCAGTTGCTCATAGGCAACGCGGCGCCCCTTGACCACAGACTTCTTGACAAGATAGCCCTTGACTTCATTCTGATTGTATGGAATGAACTCAACACCCATTCGCCGGAGTTGTCCCAGCGGTGTATCGCTGATGTCCACGCTACTGAAATTCTTCAGGATCAGCTTACCTCGGCTGTAATTGTCTACGCCGGCCACGAGATAGGCCGCCAATTCCGTGTCAGGCCTGAGAGTGATGGTCGATGCCCTGTCATCGATTCCGCCGGCGATCGTGACGTGTGAGCGGTATTCGCCGGCCTGCGTCGGAGTACGTTTGCGCAGACGACGTTCGAGTTCATCTTCCGGTTCGTCATCACGAAGGCTCTTTCGTTCGAATCCGGCGACGAAGTGTTGAAAAATATCATCGAAGCGACTGCCGCCAAACAGATCAAACAACTCGCACTTGCCGCCGATGGTGGACATCGCCAGTGCCAGATGTGGCACGATCTTGGCGCTCTCACGCTTAAGATGGTACTTGATCTCGTGACTGACCGGTTTCTTGACTTCCAGGCGCGACCTCTTGCCGCCGAGGAATTCCAACTCCGCTCCCATTCTCCGCAGCGCCAGCACCGTCATCTGAACGGTCTCGTCAACATCGTCGATAAGCGCGATACTGCTGCCGGCAACCCTTGCGGCCATAGTCACGGCGTAGCTGAAAAGATCGTAGTTACCGAATCGCCGTGTATACGTGAATGGCTTCTTCGCGCAAGGATCGACAGTGACACCGTTGTCCGACCAACTGCATTGGATATTGCCGCTCGCCAGAAATTCTTCCAGTTGCCTGACCGCAGCCGTTCGTTCGACATTGAGAATTGTTGTTGGCTCACGCTTGCAAGCGGCGAATGCGCATGCAGTCAACACAGAGTTGTAGTCTGCCGGTGGCGCGATGATTAAAGTATAGTCTTTGGGTCGTAGCAGCAGCATATCACATTCTTTGCAGCGGTTCGATTCCCAGAAGTTGCAGGCCGTCGGCGATGATTGTGCGGGTAGCAAACGCCATCTGCATGCGCGTGCGCGTTAGCTCAACGTCGTCGGTGATGATCCGAATGCGCTGCCAATAGCTGTTGAAGGCCGAGGCCAGTTCCAGCAGATAGTCGGCGAGGATCAAGGTTTCATACTCCTCTGCACAACGCGTGATCTTGGTCTCATAGAATTCAAACAGTTTGACAACTTCTTTTTCTTCCTCACCCAGCAAGCCGAAATCTGCGCCCAAGTCCGGCAACGGCTTGCCATATTTCTGTATCAACGAAGAGAGCCGCGCGTGCGTGTATTGCAGGTATGGGCCCGTTTCGCCTTTGAAGGACAACGCTTCCTCCCAGACGAAATTGACGTCCTTGTTGCGACGCACTTTTAGTTGGGTGAAGACGATGGCGGCAACAGCCACTTTTTCGGCGGTCCATTCGACGTTGGCGACGTCGGGATTTTCACGCGTAATGATTTCGCGTGCCAGCGACTGCGCCCTTTCCAGCACGTCGTCAAAGAAAATGACCTTGCCCGCGCGGGTTGACATCATCTCACCGCCAAATTTGACCCAACCAAAATCAACATGCACCGCCTGATCCTTCACCCAGTCATAACCCATCAGTTCGGCGACTTTGAAAAACTGCTGAAAGTGCAGCTTCTGCGCGGTACCGACGACATAAAGAATCTTGTCGAAGCCGTAGGTCTTGCGACGGTAAAGCAACGCAGTCAGATCGCGAGTGGCATACAGTGTTGACTCATCCGACTTCTTGATCAAACAGGGAGTCAGGTCGTAAGCGCTGAGATCAACTATAGTAGCTCCCTCGCTCTGGCTGAGCAAATGCTTGTCCTCAAGCTCGCGAATCACGGCATCCATTTTGTCGCGGTAGAACGACTCGCCGGTGAGATGGTCAAACTTGACATTGAGCAGGCCGTAGACGCGGTTGAAGTCCTGCATGCTGTAGTCGATGAATCGCTGCCAGAGCGCGAGATTTTCGGCGTCGCCCTGTTCGAGCTTGCGGAACTCGTCGCGTCCCTGCTGTTCGAAGGTCGGATCATCTTTGGCGACGTCGTGGAAACGGACGTAGAGCGCATAGAGGTCCCTGATCGGATTACCTGCGAAGGTGTATTCACTTCCCCAGCGTTTATAGGCGGCGATCAAGTTGCCAAACTGTGTACCCCAATCTCCCAGATGGTTGATGCTGATCGTGCGGTAACCGAGCTTGCGATACATCCGGTTGAGGGCTGCGCCGATGATTGTCGAACGGAGATGGCCGATGCCAAACGGTTTGGCAATATTCACAGACGAATACTCCAGCACAATCGTCTGACCGGCGCCGGATGAATTCGACCCATATGAAATACCCTCAACCAACACTCGCCTGAGAGCTTCAGCTATCACCGAACCGGTCTCGAAAGTGAAATTGAGATAGCCGCCAATCGCCTTTACACCGGAGACACCTACCGGCAGCGCAGTTGAAAAGAGAGCGTGCCAGAGATCATCGGCAATCTGCGGCGGAGCCTTGCGAAGTGCTTTTGACAAGCGGAAGCAAGGAAAGGCCAGATCACCGTGTTCCGCCTGCTTGGGTGTCTCAAACCAAGTCAACAGTTCGTCAGAAGATACGCCTGTTTCGGAGCTGATTAGTCTGACGATAGCGAGTTTTGTCTCTGTTGTGCTCAATTGAACCTCACTAGCGGCGCCGAGTGAAAGGCAGCACCGCGAAGCGGTATAGTATATTCAAATTGCACGACAAGACAAACGAATTCAGCGTGGACTGCCAGTATCGATAATAATCCGTTCCCCTTCGCGGGTTTCGCTCTCGGAGAAGAAATAATAGTATAGCCCCGCCGAGAGGACGTAAAGCGCGATCGCCACCAGGAACACGCCCACGAAGCCGCTTTTCTCGATCATGAGTCCGCCAATCTGTGTGGATACCGCCCAGGCGCCCCCCCAGCTAATGGCCGAGAGCGAGTTGATCAGTCCGTGATCGCAGTCGTCAACCGACTCCATCATGAACGTGTTGGTTACCGGTACACCCATATTCATCAGAGCGCCACGGAAAATGAATGCCAGAAATGCGAGATTGAGATTGTTGCTGTAACAGAGAATCAGCATGAAAGGAACCGACAGAAGTTCCGTCAGGACCACGGTCTTAATGTATCCGAAATGGCGTTTCATAATAGGCACGATCAATACCGCAACAAGCATTGCACACTGGAGCAAGGCGAAGTAGACACCGATTCGTGCCGGTTCCAGATGGAAGCGATTGCGGAAATAGAGATTAAGAAAAGGGATAATCAATCCGGCGCCGGCGCCGACGAGCAAGTAAGGAAACGTCAATTTGAAGAACAGCGTTCGCTTCGCTTTGAGAGCGCTCCAGGAAAAGATGCGCGAGATATCATCCGGTCGCGGCTCTGGAGATTTGATTAAGCTGAACGGTATAAGTGCCAGCATACCGATGACCACCGCGGTTATCATCGCGTACTGGTAGGACTTGACATCGCTGCCGGTCATCCGCAGGTATACATCGTGTAACCAGCCGCCACCAAGAGAACCAAAGATGCCCGAGACAATCCAGGTGGAGAAATTCAGCGCAAAAATGAGGGTGCGTTCGCGTTCGGTGCTATTGCGCATGAGAAAGGGGGCCGAAACGACATTCTTCACGGCCATCAAGAGGCCGCCAACGAAGGCAGCGATAAGAATCAGCGACGACCACGGAGATAGCGAAAGCACAAAGTAGGCGACCGACATGAGAACGATAGTCAGAAGAAGTATGGGTCTGATCCGGAAACGGGCGGCGAGATAGACAGCCGGTAGCGCCGCAACCATCGCGCCGAATGACCCAAGAGAGAGTACCCTGCCGATGAACCCTTCCCCGTAACCGATTTGCTTTAGATAGAGGTTCAGCAGGAGCTGTATAAACGCCGACAACACACCCATGAGCAATCCACCGACCAGAAACAAGCGGACGTTCTTCTGGATGAGCCTCAGGTCTAGTATATAGTCAGCGAGTATCTTTTTCATTGCCACCGTAGATGAAGCTGCCCTCACCTACATATTCCGACGGGCCGGTCAGGAAGATATCTTCATCCAACGACGCGACGCTGATCTGCAAGTCCCCCGCAGGCTCACAGACAGTCACCTCGTGGTCAAGATAGCCGTTAATAATACCTGCGGCCACCGTCGATGCTGCGCCCGTGCCGGAAGCCCTCGTGACACCGACCCCGCGCTCCCAGCTTTGATGCATAACCTGCTTGCGCGACTTGATGACCGCAAATTCGACATTCGTACGCGCGGGGAACCTGTGGTCGCATTCCACCTCCCTGCCGAAAGCTTGCCAATCGAAATCGAAGTTATCCACGAAGAAGACGATGTGCGGATTACCGACATTGACTGCCGTACCGACCAATTCACCGGCGGTGACAGCAAAGAGCGAGTTGACAAAAAACTCCGTAGTCCCCTTCATCGGTATCTCGGGCAACGCAAACTGCGGTTTGCCAAGTGATATGCGACTTACCGCAGCTTTGCCCTTGGATGAGATTATCTTAACCTGATTATCACCCGTAGCCGAGTGAATCACGAACGATCTGCCGCCGGCGTATTTCTTCTGATAAAGGTGTTGCGCCAATATCCGCAGACCATTGCC
>JAPLUP010000599.1 GCA_026397575.1 Candidatus Zixiibacteriota bacterium | reverse complement strand
TTAGGTAATCAGCAACACATCGTGGTTTCAGACACCGTCGGCTTTATCAAGAAACTGCCGCATGAACTGGTGGCTTCATTTGCTTCGACACTTGATGAAGTCAGATACGCCAATCTGTTGCTGGTTGTCGTCGACATCGCGCACACCAATTGTGCTGATCATTACCAGAAAACGTTGGAGGTTCTTGAGCTGATTGGAGCCGAAAATGTGCCACGTTTACTGCTTCTGAACAAGTCTGATCTGGTTGATGCGGCCTGCCTGCCCCCGCTTGACTTGAATTTCAACCCGGCGCGGGCATTTGTGGTTTCCGCCAAAACCCAAGCAGGAATCGACAAATTGCTAAATTTCCTGACAGACTACGTCGATATAGAAACGAGAGGTCTTCAGAGGAACCAAGCTAACAACAATGGCGAAACGCGAAATTCTGATCGTTGACGACAATCCAAATATGGCGTCTCTCCTGTCGGAAATGCTGGACGTTTTTGACTTAAGAAGCCGCATTACTACCGACGGAGAAACGGCGCTGGATATGATCCAGCGTGAGGATTTCGCTCTGGTAATTACCGACTTGAAAATGCCCAAGATGTCGGGCACGGAGTTGCTCACCGCGATCAAGGGCAGGCGCCCGAATCTTCCCGTAATTGTTATCTCCGGTTACAATGTCGCCTCCGCCGAAGGTCAGGTGGTTGAGGGTCTCGCCAGTGGTTTCATCCATAAGCCGTTTAAGATGACCGATATCCAGTCGATGGTCGAGCAGTTTCTATAGCCCCTGTAATCACTCGTACAAGCACCAAGCGCTTTCATGACAGTCAAACTTTTCGTTGCATCGGTATTCGGCTCGTCGTATAATCGTGTAATGTTATGAACGGCGAGGGAGCGGTAATCCGCAACTGCAGGGAGTTTCTGGAGAGACTCGGGGAAGCCGCCAAACGCTGTGGTCGCAACATTGAGGATATCACCGTTGTCGCCGTTTCCAAGACTCGCCCGCTGGAAGACGTGCTTGAGGCAACGCTTGCCGGAATGAAGAATTTCGGCGAAAATCGGGTGCAGGAAGCCGAGCGGAAATATGCCGGGATTGTCCGCGATTTCCGATTGCACATGATCGGTCACTTGCAGTCGAATAAGGTCAGGGATGCCGTCGCCCTGTTCGATATGATTCAGTCCGTCGATTCGTTTCGGCTTGCCGAAATCCTCGACCGGGAATTCGCTCGGGCTGGAAAGACGGGCGAGATAATGCTGGAGGTAAACGCTTCGGGCGAGCCGCAGAAGTACGGTTTTGCTCCGCAAGAGGTTGTGGCTGCTGCCGATATAATATTCGAAATGGGACACGTCCGTCTGACGGGTCTGATGACAGTTGGGCCGCTGACGGAAGACGAAACGGCAATCCGCGATTCGTTCGGCGAGTTGCGGCAGTTGTTTGACAAGATTGGGTCTGACCACTCCGATAGAGAGGAATTCGCTGCGCTGTCGATGGGAATGTCTAACGACTATGAGATCGCAGTGGAAGAAGGCGCGACTATGATCCGCGTCGGCAGAGCACTGTTTGGACCAAGGATAACACAGGGATAGGATAGGAAAGGATGTCGTTATGGCAATCACTCCGGTAGAATTGCGCAATATGAGATTCGAACGCAAGTTCCGCGGTTATGATCCATTCTATGTGGACACGATCATTGCCGAGGCGGCAACCGAAATGGAAAAGCTGATCGATGTCAATTCCGAGCTATTACATCAGTTGAAGCATCTCGGAGAGCGGTTGTCCAGCTTTCAGAATATCGAGCAATCGCTGAAAGATACGTTACTGACTGCGCAGCAGGCTGCTGAGGGGACTCAGCGAGCCGCCCAGCGGGAATCGGAAGCGCGGCTGCAAGAAACCGAAGTTGTCTGCAAGCAACTCAAGGCGGAATACATGGCGGAAGTCGAGCAGATCAAGTTGGAGATCGCCTCTTTGCGGATGCAGAAGGCCCGTTTTTTGGCGGAATTGAAGTCGCTGATTGAAGGCCATTACCATATGATCGAGGAACGACAGAAGATCGAACGGGAGACCGCGCCGGAACTGGCGACAACTCACGACGAATAACCACAACGCCCAGAGCAATTCAGGCCCATTTGGGGTTTGAAGGCCACGGGCTTATGAATCAGCAGATTGGGAGATACGCGATGACGTTAGTTGACCAGATCAACGAAGCCGCCGGCTTCATTCGCACCAAGACCAAAATGACGCCCGGGATTGGTATCATTCTTGGTACCGGCCTTGGTAAGCTGGGGGAAAAAATCACGGTTGAGACGACTATTTCCTACGAACAGATTCCGCATTTTGCGGTGTCGACGGTCGAAGGACACGCCGGTCGCTTGATTTTCGGAACTCTCAGCGGCAAGAAGGTCGTTGCCATGCAGGGGCGATTCCATTTCTACGAGGGCTACTCGATGGAGCAGGTGACCTTCCCGGTGCGGGCGATGAAGGCACTTGGCATCAAGGTGCTGATTGTGTGCAACGCCACCGGTGGTCTAAATCCGCAGTTCAAGAAAGGGGATATGGTGTTGATCACGGATCACATCAATTTCCAGGGACAGAATCCGCTTCTGGGTCGCAACGATGACAAACTGGGGCCTCGTTTCCCGGATATGTACAACTGCTATGACAAGGATCTATTGAATCTGGCGGAAGAGACAGCGTT
>JAPLUP010000598.1 GCA_026397575.1 Candidatus Zixiibacteriota bacterium | reverse complement strand
GTTACTGGAGCATTTCCTCGAAGCTGATCTGGTTATCATCATCGATGCCGCACAATCAGAGTCCTCGCCTGGCACAGTGCACTTTTTCGACGCCGGCACTTCAGCGATTCCCAGCGATTTCTTCAATTACTCAACCCATGCCTTCAGCGTCGCCGAAGCGGTCGAACTGGCGCGGGCGCTGAACAAACTGCCGACGCGGCTTCTGGTTTACGGTATTGAGGGGACGGAGTTCTCGGTCGGTATCGGCCTGACAGAGGCAGTACAGCTCTCCGTTGACACCGTGGTCAAGCGGATAACGAACGATCTGAAACAAATGGCATCGTCACACTGCAGTTAAGTCGTCTGCTTGCTTCGACGGCAGACGCCGTATAATCTTGGCATGATGAATTCTTCTACTCCGCAGCACGACCATCAGGATGAAACGCACCGGTTACGACTGGTGATTCGTGGCGCTGTACAGGGAGTTGGCTTTCGCCCGTACATCTACCGCCTTGCCGGCGAGTTGAAACTCCGAGGCTATGTCACCAACACGGCACAGGGCGTTGTCATCGACATCGAGCAAGAACAGCAAACACTTGATCAGTTTCTGGCGCGACTGCCGCGAGAGTTGCCACCGCGTGCCTTCATCCAGAGTTGCGAAGTGTCGTATCTAGATCCGCTCGGCCAAAAGTCGTTTGAGATTCGCACAAGCTCCGACGGCGGCAGCAGGACGGCGTACGTTCTGCCCGATATCGCCACCTGTCCCGATTGCCTGCAAGATATTTTCGACTCCACCAACCGGCGTTATCTCTACCAATTCACGAACTGTACCAACTGCGGACCGCGATTTACGATCATTGAATCGTTGCCGTACGATCGCGCCAACACTACTATGAAGAAATTCGCGATGTGCCCCAGCTGTCGAGAGGAATATGAAAACCCTCGCGATCGGCGCTTCCATGCTCAGCCGAATGCCTGTCCCGATTGCGGCCCACAACTGGAGTTATGGGACGAAGATGGCAGCGTTCTCGCGCACAGAAACGATGCCCTGCTGGCAACTGCGGAGGCGATCAAAGCGGGCATGGTTGTCGCTGTCAAAGGACTCGGTGGCTTTCATTTGATTGTCGACGCTCGCAATGAGCAGGCGGTTGTAACCTTGCGTAAGCGGAAACGTCGCACCAGCAAACCGCTGGCGCTAATGTATCCGACTCTTCAGCAAGTTCTTGATGATTGTTTTGCCGATGATACTGAACAACGATCACTGACTTCCATCGAATCGCCAATTGTACTGTTGCGCAGACGGCAAGACGTATCCCGGATTGCTGCGGCGGTAGCACCCGGCAATCCCTATTTGGGAGCTATGTTGCCTTACACGCCGCTACATCATCTGCTGATGCGCGAACTCGGCTTCCCAATAGTGGCCACCAGCGCCAACCTGGCGGAAGAACCAATCTGTTTCGACGAACAGGAAGCACTACGACGTTTGCACGGGATTGCTGACCTATATCTCGTGCATGATCGTCCAATCAGAAGGCACGTTGACGATTCCATCGTACGTATCGTGGCCGGACGCGAGCAGGTTACCCGCCGGGCACGCGGCTATGCGCCGTTGCCGGTGACCCTTGCCCAGTCGCTGCCGCAATCGGTTGCCGTCGGTGCGCATCTCAAAAACAGTGTGGCGGTCTCAGTCGGTTGTGATGTCTTTATCAGCCAGCACATCGGCGATCTCGAAACGGCGGAAGCTTACCGCGCGTTTGAGAACGTATTGGATGACCTGACGCGGCTATACGAGATTGTTCCGGAGGTTGTCGCCTGTGATCTGCACCCCGATTATCTTTCGACCAAGAGAGCGCGAGAATTCAACACACCGGTTGTCTCAATACAGCACCATTACGCGCACATACTCAGTTGTATGGCTGAGAATGAAGTTGCACCGCCTGTGCTCGGGATATCGTGGGACGGCACCGGTTTGGGCGCCGATGGGACGATCTGGGGGGGAGAATTCCTGCTCGTTGACGAAACGTCATATAGTCGTATCGGTCACCTGCGGCAGTTTCCTCTTGCCGGTGGTGATGCTGCCGTTCGAGAGCCGCGACGGAGTGCGCTCGGGTTGCTGTGTCAGGCGTATGGCGAAAAGTGTTTTGACATGCAATCGCTTATAGGCGACGTGTTCACCTCGAATGAACTGACAGTCCTGCGCGGTATGTTGGTCAACAAAGTCAACACGATTCCAACCTCCAGTGCCGGACGGCTTTTTGATGCTGTCGCCTCCCTGCTCGGCTTGTGCCACAAAGCGACCTACGAAGGTGAAGCGGCGATGGCGCTCGAGTTCGCAATAGGTGGCACGGAGACCGAGGAAGTATATCCTTTTGAAATTGGCACGAGTGACTCTATCTTAATCCTCGACTGGCAACCGTCGATCGCGTTGTTGCTGGCTGATAGAGATCGCGGCATACCGACATCAACGATTGCCGGAAGGTTTCATAATACGCTCGTGGAGATGATAGTCGCCGTAGCCAAACGAAGTGAGCAGCCGAAAGTCGCGCTTAGTGGCGGCTGTTTTCAAAACAAATACCTCACCGAGCGTACCATTGTACGTCTGCGCGCCGAAGGTTTTCATCCGTACTGGCATCAGCGCGTACCCCCTAATGACGGCGGTATCGCTCTCGGTCAAATTGTCGCGGCTGCGCGCGCAGGGATAGGAAAGTAAGAGCTATGTGTTTGGCTATACCAGGTAAAGTTATCAGCATCGCGGGGGACGATCCGGTTTTCCGCATGGGCAAGGTTGATTTTGGCGGCGTGATCAAAGAGGTCAACCTCTGCTATGTCCCCGAAGTCAAACTCGGTGACTATGTCATCATCCACGTCGGCTTTGCATTGAACATCATCGATGAAGAAGAAGCTCAGAAAGTATTCGAA
>JAPLUP010000126.1 GCA_026397575.1 Candidatus Zixiibacteriota bacterium | reverse complement strand
GATACGTGTTTGGCGAATACGCCATTTCCAATGCCTTCGTATTTGCTTTTGTTGCCAAGACCAGAAGCCGAGCCGCTGAAGATTCTGGGAAGTATGCAACCCCGATAGACCGTGTTCAGTTTGCGTTCAATTGGATTTGCGCGCTGGTTGCGTTAATCTGTCTTCTGCCGTTAATGGGGCTGATGGGTCTGGCGATAAAATTCGACTCCACGGGACCGATTCTCTACAAGCAACAGCGTGTCGGAATCAACCGTCGTCGTCACAACCGCCGCACCAGCGGCGATGCTCTGTTGCATTGTCGTCGGCAGGGGGAAGATCGACGCAAGGAGAGCTCCTTTGGCAAGCCGTTTATGGTCTACAAATTCCGTACTATGGTTGTGGATGCTGAGAGGCGATGCGGTCCGGTTTGGGCTACAAGGAATGATCCTCGCACAACGAGGATTGGCAGATTCCTGCGGAGAGTACGGTTGGATGAGTTACCACAGCTTCTAAACGTTATCAAGGGCGAGATGTCATTGGTCGGACCGCGACCAGAACGCCCACACTTCATACAGCAATTGACGAGACAGATCGATTCCTATAGCCGCCGCCTCGATGTGCTTCCCGGCATCACCGGGCTGGCACAGGTAGAAAGAGGCTACGACGGGACGATTGAGGATGTCCGGTCAAAAGTTGACTGTGACCTCCGCTATATTCGGTCGCGCAGCATCCGCAAGGATCTAACGATTATGGTCAAGACAATCGGTGTCGTGCTCGGCTGTCGCGGCATGTAGGGCAGAGGTTCGGTCGCACTTCGGTCTGTGACCACAGACATTTTTTATCAAAACGCTTGCAGGGCGGTTTTAGCAGGGATATATTCCTGCCGATATGAAAAACATGTACCTACGTAGTTCGGAGTGGATTCTGCCGCCATTGGTCGTCATCTTGCTTCTGACAATCTCTGCGACGGCACGATCCCAAACGTCGCCGGTTGTGAGTGTTACATCCAAACCATCGGGCGCCACAGTCATTTTGTCTGGTGACTATACTGTTGCCGGTATCACACCGACAAGTTTCTCACAAAACCTACTCGGTCTTTATCGCATTACGGTGCATCACGAAGGATACGAAACGTACCATTCTACTGTCGTGCTTTCGGGCAGAGAAGCGGTGGCGCTCGACATCAAAATGGTGGCGAAGACTCGGGTGCGGGCCGCGATGAGATCGCTCATCTTTCCCGGATGGGGACAGGATTATGTTGGCAGCAAGACTAAAGGCTCGTTGCTGACAATTGGCACGCTCGCCGCGGTTGCCACAACAGGTATCATGCATCTTCGTTATGAAAGTCGTCGGAGCGATTATGATGACTACAACGCCATCTTCAATCAAACTCGATCTGTTGAAGAGAGAGAGAAGATGTTGGCCAAGCACTACGCATTGCAGAAGGATGCTTACGATGCCGAGCATGGCCGCAGCATTGTCCTCGGAGTGCTTGCGGGAATCTGGGCGTATAACCTGCTGGACGCGATTTTGTTCTTCCCCGATTATGGCCTGAGTGTATCAGGCACGAACCTGGGTCTTTATCCTGATCCCAATTTGAAGGGAATCAGAGTTGTGGGGACGGTGAAGTTCTGATGAAGACGAAACTGGTATTATTTATGGCCCTCACGTTTCTCGCGGCTTTGGTCTGGACAGGTGGCTGTACACATCAGATTGAGAAACCGACACAAACAGACCGCGTTGAGGGAGCGCCGGAAATCCCGAAGAACCTTCAGACGAAGATCGGCGACGGCGAAGTTATCCTCACTTGGGAAGTTGACGACGCCTCCAAGATTTTTCGGTACCTGATCTATCGCGGGGATACGACGCGAACGCAATCGGAAGTGATTGACTCGACGGCTGAATTGTCGTTCACGGATCTGAATCTCCGAAACAGTTTGCGATACATCTATCAAGTAGCCGCTATCGGCAACAACACATTGGAAAGCAAACGCTCAAGCCCGGTTTCGGCAACCCCCAACACTTTCTCAGTGTCGATAGGGGATGGCGCTAGATATACGAAGATCGTAGACGTCACCCTGAATCTCGCGGCTCCGAACGGTACCCGACTAGTACTGTTGGACAATGATTCGCAATTCGTGGGCGCGACGTGGCAGAATTATTCGTCAAGCAGGTCGTGGCGATTGACGCCCGGGGACGGCGTGAAGTATGTATATGCGCGGTTCCGCGATGGCGAAGGCAACGAAACCTCACGATTCTATTCAGATGATATTATTTTTGATAGTCGGTCTAACATCATTTCGATAACCGAAAACTCTAACGGGAAAGTACTCAAAGCCGGTGATGTCGTGCATTTCGCGCTTGTAACAGATGAGACTGATGGGGTGGCTACGGTCGCTGTGTCTGGATTGAGTACAATCGCTCTCTACAATGATAATCCTTCGGCAATTCAGCCGACTTATGAGGCCGACTTTGTCATTCCTGGCGCTGTGGATGTTATAGATGGCACGGTTACTGGCAGCTTCACGGATGCCGCCGGCAATCAGGCACCGTCAAGAGCGGCCTTAACTTATCTGAATATCGCTAATCCTCCTCAGCCTTCGCAGTTGAGCAGCTTCGCTGTGTCGGAGACGGAGATGAACATCACTTGGACTAAGTCGAATGCCACCGATTTTGCCGGCTATATGTTGTTTCGTTCCACCAGCGCGGGGGTTGATTCCACATCGATTCTCGTGAAGACCGAAACGAATTCCGGCACGACGTCATACAGTGACACCGACTTGAAAGTCGGCGTCACTTACTTCTATGCCCTGTACACGGTTGATAAGTCAGCTCTGATGGCTAAGAGCAATGTCATTGCCGCGCAGACGGCCAACAATCCGCCGACGGCGGTAACGCTGGCGGCTTTTGTGGTCTCGGAAAGCGAGGTTGAACTCGATTGGTCGCGTTCTACCGCCAGCGACTTCGCAAGTTATCAACTTTTCCGTTCCGACAGCGCCAATGTCACGGGTGCTTCAGCATTAGTGCAGACGCAAACGAATTCCGCAACGACGACGTATCGTGATATCGACAGAAAGCCCGCGACAGATTATTATTACGCAGTCTTCACGGCGGACAAGGCAGGGCTGACTTCAAAAAGCAATATCGTTAAGGCCACGACATTCGTGAACCAGCCACCCAAATCGGTGACGCTTTTCGTTACTAAACAGGATTCGACGTCGGTGACGCTTGGCTGGACGAAAAACGATGACAAGGATTTTGACTCATATCGGATCTATCGCTCCGTTGGTTCGCCGGTGGGAATTTCCAATGCCAACTTGACGGGCGCGGTGGCGACGCAGAGCACGACCCAGTACACAGATAGCAACATTGACAAAGGGCAGAAATTCTACTTTGTCGTTGTTGTATATGATAAGTATGGAGCGGCGTCGGCTGCTTCCAACGAAGTCCATGGCCCGAATTAGAGAGTATCAATGACAGCGCTCGAAAAATTCAACTTCTTCCTGTCGACCTATGGTCGCATGTTTGTCGCACTATTCAACGTCCGGCTGTGGCCGCCGTTTTTGCTGTACTTGATTGTGATGATGTTAATAGTGTTGGGTGTCCAATCGATGTTCTCGCCATTGCTGTCGGGTTGGCTGATACCGCTGGCAACCTGGTTGGTAAGTGACAACATTCTGCACTATCCGCAGCATCTGGCCTACTTGCCGTACACTTTCCAGATGCTCAACCTGGTGCCGTCACTGCTGCTGGAGTCACTCTTGACTGCGGCGGGTGTATTGATGTTTGTCGCTTATTTCCGTCAGCAGTCCCCAGCTTTTGGCAGTTCAGTAAGGGCAGCATCGAAGTACTACCCCAGAATAGTGCTGATCTGGCTGGTGAATGTCGTACTCATATATCTGCTGTTCAAGTTCCTGCCGGGCCTGTTTAGGGATTTCGTGAGTGGCTCGCCTCGGCGGGAGATGGCGCTGATGATTGGTTTGCAGGGGCTAAGTGCGCTCCTGTCAGCATTGTTTATCTATGCAATACCTTATCTGGTCGTGCGCAATCGCTCGTTGGGCGCCTGTTTTGCCGGTAGCTTTAGTCTGTTCTTCAAGCATTTCTTCACCACTTACTTCCTGGTTGGCATCCCTCAGTTCGTCACTCTGTTTCTGGTAATTCCTTTGCAGAGTGCCGATACAATTGTCCTCAAGTTCAACCCCGGAGTCGTTCTCTTGCTGACTTACGGGATGGCAGTGATGTTTGCGCTGACTAGCTTTTTCACGACGGGTTCTATCGTCCGATTCTTTCTTGAAACATCCGAAGAGTAATGTTCTCTCTTTATGACCTTGCCGAGATCGGAGCATGTTTTGCCTCGTTCTTTACGCTCCTCTTTGTGCTAGTACGTCGGCCTGGTCATGTGTCCGGCCATCTCTTTTCATTTGTGACACTCGCCACTCTCGCGATGTGGGTGGCCTACATCCTGATCGTCCCACGAACGATCACGCTGCTGCAATGGCAGCAGGGAGTCCTCATTGCCTTGTTCTCGATCGCCGGCGCTTTCTGGCTACTGTTTCTGCTTGTGTTTGCTCGCGAGTCGGCATTTGGTGGTGTTCGTGACCGAGCTTCCACCGTCTATATCCTGGTAGCGTTATTCGCGGTGGCGGCTGTTGCCGCCTTTTTCACTCCGTTTGTTCGTCTCCAAAGTGTCCAGGTCTCGGAGCGTTTTTTTCTCCTGACTACACTCGGCAAATACTTCCTGGTGCTGCTTATTCTCTCCTGCACTTTTGGTCTTTTCCAACTTGAGAGTACCTATCGAGCTTCGGTGGGGCAGATGCGTAGCGCGCTTCTCAAACCTGTATTGGCCACAGGAGCCTTCTTGAGCGTGCTATTGATCTCCGCAATGATTGGACTGCTCTATGGCCGGTTTGAGTTTGCCGGGATTCAACTGGGAGCCTTGGTGTCGATTGCGGCTTTGGTTCTGCTTTCACGCTTCCTCGTGTTCGAAGAGATCACCGGGCAGCGCGTAGTTATCTCCCGGGAGGCCGTCTACTCATCCGTTGCGGTGCTGCTGGTCGGCGCCTACTTCGTGCTGATTGGCGTGACCGTCTGGTTTCTCGTTTCGATTGGTGGTAGTCCGAAAGTGTTTTTCTCCGTGCTGGCGGCTTTCTTGGCAATCGTTGTTTTTGTGGCGCTGTTCTTTTCAAGCGCCATTAGGGCGCGCTGGCGCGGTCTAGTGGACCGTTCGCTGTATTCCGGAAAACTCGATTTGCTGACGGAATTGTCGACGTTCGCTGAGGCTGTCAGTGTCGCCACTGATAAGCGCGAGATGTTCGACGTGATCACAACAGTGATGGAACAGAAATGTCACATGACCGATATCGTGATCGCGCTCAGGAGCAGCCGGCGCGGCGAATTCGATTTCGGTTATCCGACGGCGTCGCTGCGCACGCTCGCTCTGCCGACGGTGGAGGACTGGCTGTTTCGTGCCGGCCGGATGATGTCCAAGGGCGAGATTCAGTCCTTTCTCGGCGACTGTACCGAAGAAGAACGTAGATTTATCCACGATGAGTTGGGAGACCATTTCGTGCCGTTAATGGCTCGCAAGGAATTGGTCGGATTCATAAGCTGTCGCACGGCGTCGGGTATCGGCTCCGAGGTACGTTTTCTCATCGACTCGATGTCTCATCAACTGGCGCTGTCACTGCTATCGGCTCGGCAATCGGAAGCGTTGCTGGAGACGCGAGAGTTGGCGTCCTTTTCGAAAGTATCGTCGTTCGTGATTCACGACGTGAAGAATCTCATTTCCATGCTGTCGATGATTCTCCAAAACGCCGAAACGAAGTTTAGCGATCTGCGTTTCCAGCAGATGACTGTTGATACATTGCGCGGCGCTCAAGAACGTATGAAGCGCTTAATCGGCCGGCTGACGTCGCCGACGAAGCAGGCAGACGTGCCTCTATCCGATTGCAATTTGCGGCAGCTTGTGTTAGATTTGGCCGAGGAGATGAAGCTGTCAGGACAACGCAAGATTTCCGTTAATCTGGATTTCGCCGAACTCCCGCCAGTTCGAGGCGAGGCTGAGAGACTCAGGAGTGTGTTGTCGAATCTAATCATCAACGCGATGGAGGCGATGCCTAACGGGGGCGAACTGCGGATCAGAGGAACGGCAGATCAAGTCAATGCCTGGATTGACGTGAGAGACTCTGGTGTCGGTATGACAGCCGAGTTTGTCCGCGACAGACTGTTTCGACCATTTCAGACCAGCAAACCAAGTGGACTAGGCATCGGCCTGTTTCAGTCGAAAGAGTTGGTGGAGCAGATGGGTGGTGAACTTACGGTCCGTTCCGCCGTCGGTGAAGGGACTTGTTTCAGAATGAGACTCAAACGAGCATGAGTGACGATAGAACCACGATCTTGATCGTCGATGACGAAGAAGGCATCCGCAGCCAGTTGACGCTGGCGCTGGAAGACCTCTATCAGATCATCACGGCGGCAACCCCGGATGAAGCTCTGACGCAGGCCAGTGAACAGCGCCCACAAGTCATCTTGCTTGATATCGCGCTGTCTCCGTACTCGGGCAGCCAGGAGGGTCTGGAGATACTGCCACAGCTTCTGGAAATCGATCCACGCGCAAAAGTAATCATGGTAACGGGCAATGATGAAAGACAGAATGCGCTTACAGCCGTCGGCGCCGGCGCCTTTGATTTCTATGTCAATCCGATAAATCTTGACGAACTAAAAGTGATCGTCAATCGGGCGGTCTATTTGCGTAAACTGGAGATAGAGAATAGGCAGATGGCCAGCGCGCTCAAGCAGCACAAGGGTTTTCCCAACATCATTGGCACGTCCTCCAAGATGCAGAAGGTTTTCAAAATCGTGGAGACGGTGGCACCGACGCCTTACACGGTATTGATCTCGGGAGAATCTGGTACCGGAAAAGAACTTATTGCCAAGGCCATTCACAGCCGCTCTGATCGTGCCGATAAAACGTTTATCACGATCAACTGCGGCGCTATTCCGGAGACATTGCTGGAATCCGAGCTCTTTGGCCATGAAAAAGGCGCTTTCACCGACGCTATCGCTCAGAAGGTCGGCAGGTTTGAGTTGGCAGACAAGGGCACACTGTTTCTGGATGAAATAGGGGAGTTGTCGCTGGCGCTGCAGGTAAAGCTGCTACGATTCCTGCAGGATCGCATTATTGAGCGCGTCGGTGGCAAGACAGTCATTCCGCTTGATGTTCGAGTTATCGCCGCTACCAACAGATCGCTTGCCGAAGAGGTCGAGACCAAACGTTTTCGCGAAGACCTGTACTACCGGCTTTCGGTTATCGCGCTTGATCTTCCGCCGCTGCGCGAGCGGGAGGATGACGTCGTCGTGATCGCCAATTTCCTACTTAATCTCTACGGCAACGAGAACGGCAAGACCAACTTAAGCTTCAACCCATCAGCACTGCAACGGATACGATCATACGACTGGCCCGGCAACGTTCGCGAGTTGGAGAACCGTATCAAACGAGCTGTCATCCTCTCGGGATCACATCGTCTGACGCCGGAGGACCTCGGTTTCGAAGGAACTTCAAGCGCCGAGCGAAAGTCGCTCCTGCAGGTGCGTGAAGAGGCGGAATCCAACCATATCCGCTCCGCCCTCGTCAGAAACAACTGGAATGTCTCCAAAGCGGCACGCGATCTTGGCACCAGCCGCACAACGCTTTACGACCTGCTTGAGAAGTACAAAATCATCAAGGACAAGTAAATAAACCTCCTCTTTTGGCCGATGATAGAGAAGAGAGGAGTAACATGAA
>JAPLUP010000217.1 GCA_026397575.1 Candidatus Zixiibacteriota bacterium | reverse complement strand
GACGTTTCGGCGTGATCGAAGAATACACTTCCTATCAGTGCGACAATGCAATTGCCGACACGCTGTTTGACCACAGATACTTCTATTCAGGTGGGAACAAGTAGGAGCAGTCATGCAATTTGAGACGGTCAAAATCGCCATGCCGGAAGGGTGTAATCTGATTCTCGGCATGACGCACTTTATCAAGAGTGTGGAAGACATTCATGAACTTATGGTCAATTCAGTACCGACAATCAAGTTCGGCGTCGCCTTCTGCGAGGCCTCTGGCGACCGTCTGGTGCGATTCTCGGGCAATGATGCGGTATTGGCGAAAGCGGCAGCGGATAATGTCTACAAGATCGCGGCGGGACATTCGTTCTTGATCTTTATGCGTGATGCTTTTCCGGTCAACGTACTGACCGGCCTCAAGAATGTCTATGAAGTCGTGAACATCTTTTGTGCCACCGCCAATCCGGTCGAAGTGGTGATTGCGCGGACAGAGCAAGGGGGTAGTATTCTCGGTGTCGTGGATGGCGAGACACCGCTGGGGATTGAAGACGATGCCGCCAGAAAAAAGCGCCACGAGTTTTTGAGAACAATCGGCTATAAGCTATAACGGACTCTGGAATTCGCATAGATTTGTGCCACCACTAATATCTTTCGACAACGGCATTGCCATCGAGGGACTCGAATTCCTGCTCGATGCCAGCCGCACGGCAGACTTCGCCTTCGTTTCGCATGCACACTTCGATCATGCGCGCAAGCATGGTCGCATTCTCGCCACGGCCGAGACGGCGCTGCTTTATCGACAGCGCTTTCCCAACGTGCCGACCCGGGTGTTACCCCTCAGCAGACCTGTCAAGTTTAGTGATGCAACGGTCGAGTTGTTTTCTTCCGGACATATGCTGGGAGCGGCGCAGATACTGGTCGAGATCAAGAAGACCCGCATTGTTTACACTGGCGATTTCAAAGTCTATTCCAATCTTACCTGCCCACCTATGGAGACGCGTCGATGCGACATCCTGATCATGGAATCAACCTATGGCGACCCGAGCTATTCCTTCCCGCCGCAGAACGAAATTTACACGCGCATCATCGGCTTTGTCAAGCGAGCTCTGGCGGACCGGAATATCCCGGTGCTGATCGGTTATGCGATGGGGAAATCACAGGAGGCGGTGATGCTGTTACAGCAACATGGCTTTGCGGTCTGCGTTGATACACCGGTCTCGAAGATCAATCAGCTTTATCGCGCCGCCGGTGTCAAATTGCAGTCAACCAGTCATTACCTGCACACTTCTCTTGAGAACAAAGTCGTGGTTGTGTCTCCGCAGACGATGCGTCAGGACGAATTCCGACAGCTCAAGCGCAAGAAATCATTATTCCTGAGCGGCTGGTCGGTGGGCGTAAAGAAGGGGTTTACGGTGGGTGCAGATGCGGGACTGCCCTTATCTGATCACGCTGATTATACGCAACTTCTGTCCTACATACAGGAATGCAATCCGCGCAAAATCTATACCCTGCACGGGGAAGCAAGGTTCGCTGACCTACTTTGCGATCTGGGCTATGATGCCGAATACTTGACAAAAGGTTTTCGCAGCGATCAGGTTCAAGCGCCTGGGACAGCGTCGCGCGAACAGCCGTCGCGGGAGTCATCAGAGAGTCTACCCGCAGCTAATGATAGTACGATCGGCCAAAACTATGAGCTATTCTGATTCCAGTTTTCGCCGGAATGGTAACATACAAAGGCCGGTGAGGCACAGCTTGCTGTATGCTCTGTCAACCTGGTTGGTATTGATCTTCTTCGCCACCCCCTTGTGTGCCGATTATCTCTGGCCTTTGCCATACGGCAAGGAACTGTCATCATCCTTTGGCGATTGGCGGACACGTCACTACCACGCCGGTCTCGATATTCGCACCGGCGGCGCCGTCGGCCGGCCGGTTGTCGCGCCTGCGGATGGTTATGTCATGCGATTATCGACATCATACTATGGCTACGGCAAGGCGCTCTATTTCGCGATGCCGGACGGCAATGTTGCCGTCTTCGGCCATCTCGATCACTTTCGTCCCGAGGTCGAGGATTATGTGGCGAAGGAGCAGATTGCGTCACAGTCCTACAATCAGAATCTGATTCTCGATGCCGCACGGTTTCGCTATCATCGCGGAGACACGATCTGTTTTTCCGGCCAGAGCGGTGTCGGCGCGCCACACCTGCATTTCGAGATTCGCACGGCAAACAACGAACCGCTCAACCCGCTTGGCTTTGACGGATTGAAAGTCAGCGACACGCAACCCCCGGAATTCCGCCGTCTGCGACTGATCGGCAAATGGAACGACGATTTGGAACGCGCTCTGGGACGCAAGCGCGATTATCTGTTTCTTAGGAAGCCGACGCTGTCAACGTATGTACTGAACGATACCATCGAATGTGACGATGACGGTTTTTGGCTATCAGTCGAGGCAGTCGACAGAGTCGGAACCAGTACCTGGCTAAAGCCAATCTATTCGTTGGAGTTGAGGCAGGGTGACCGCCTACTTTATCGCCTGACTTACGACACGCTCAGCTTCGACGATACTTATCTGATCGATATGGAACGCAATTACCAGATGGCAGTCCACGGCGCTTCCGATTTCTACAATCTCGTATCCAGGCAGCAGGTGCAATCGGACGAAGGCGTCTGCCGCGATGCTGAAGGCGCGATTTCGTCGCTCACTCTGATTGCACGCGATGTCGCCGGTAATGAAAGCCGGGCGATCATTCCCATACGTCATGTGTCGCAGAATTCGTCCACCAAGAAGATGAAACCGGAATACGCGCGGCTGGCGGCATTGCTGCAGCGATACGGCGCTCAGCAAGAGGATATCTCTTACGCCTTCATTCCCAATGGCGAGAAGCTGTGTCTGTTGGTCAGGCAACTCCGGGCAGCGCCAGTGGAGTTCAGGTTATCAAGCAGTCAATCACCGTCGCAATCGATTCTTTTGAAAGACATTGGCGGCGGGTTTGCGCTCGGAGTTGTCGACTCGGAAGGTAGCCGGGATTTTCTCAATGCCGATGGGAGTTTCTCTCTCATCAAGAGTTCTGAAGGAAGTAAGGAAGCGAAACAGAGCTACACCATTACGACGGGTTTTCGTCGCGCCTGGTCTGGCGACGTGCAAGCCGAGGGCAAGGTTGTTTCTCCGGATAGTCGCTTGCAAATTCTTCTCCCTCCCGTCGAGCAGGTCTACTTTCCCCTCGATCGGCAATACTACTTTGACATCGAAGCGACCAAATCGGCGCGGAGTGCAGAGTATACGGTTGTGCCGGATGAATTCCCGCTGGCAAAGCAGGTGACCATTTTGTACGGGTTTGACCAAATGATACCGCGTGGCGTAGGTCTCTATCTTGGCAAAGGGGAGAAGCCCAGTTTCCTCGGCGCCGAAAACGACAGCGCCGGCAACTCGATTACCGCAAAATCATACCGCGTCGGAATTGTCAGCATGCGTATCGATACCATTGCGCCTGCGATTCGGGAAATCAGCCCGTCGGCAAATGCTTCGGTGTCGTCAGCACGCCCGAAGATTCGCTGCCGGATTGACGACAATCTCTCGGGGATCCGTGACTCCGTCGAAGTGCGGATCGACGGACGATGGTGCATACCTGTTTACGATCCGGAGGAAGGCACACTGATTTCCACACCGCACTTTGATCTCACATCCGGCAAGCACCGACTGGATATCAAGGTGACCGATCGCGTCGGCAACCAAAGGCAT
>JAPLUP010000227.1 GCA_026397575.1 Candidatus Zixiibacteriota bacterium | reverse complement strand
GCCAAACGAATCGTCGAGGAGTTGTTCTTCCGACGCGGCATCGGCGCGAACCTGGAACTGCGCGAGGCGGTCGAATTCGAACGGGTACGACGTTTCTTCGACGCTGATTCAATCAAGCTGGTCTTCCGCGACGGCGACGGCGAGTATCGCATCAAGGCCTCATCCGGCGGCGCTGAGACGGGTCTGATGCTTGACAAACGTAAACTGACCGGCATCTCGCGAGCCGTTTCCGAGAAGAAACTGCTACTGTTGACATCGCCCTTGTCATCTCCGGCCGGCAATGGCTACGATTCGATGCCGCGCCAAACCTTGTTTATTCCTGTCCCTTATCCCGATCGCGACGATCTGGTGCTTCTGTTGGAAAGCCAGACGGCAGCACTGGAGTTTTCCGAGGCAAAGCTGTCGGCGGTGCGAGTAGCATCGGTCTATTTGGCGGACTTGCATTTTCTCTTTCTGGCCAAGCGCGATGGCGACCGTTTCCGGACATCGGCGGCGCAGCTTGATGACTCAATCGGTCGCATCCTGCATGCAACCTCCCGCAGCCAGATGGCGGCTGCACTGGGAGAGGCGTGCGCAACGGTGCTGCCCGCGGCCAAGGGTCGGCTGGTTATCCTTGCGGCTGCGGATGACGACGATGACCTGTTAGTTGCCGATGCTGCCGGGCTCACCATTACCAACGAGATGGATTGGATTCGTTACAATCGTTTCCTAAAGGCGATGCAGGATATCCTTCTCGCGACTGGAGAAGGTGAGAAGCGAATCGAAAAATCGGTGATGGCGAATGTCGCACCAGCCGATCTACGAGAACGATTTGACAAGTACTTCGCCCACTTGCCGTTGGTAATGGTTCAGTCAGTGATGCCAATCGAATTCGGTGACCGCTACTTCGGTGTGGTTGGACTCTTTTTCTCCGAAGAAGAGCCGGCGCCGCGAGAGGCGGTTGCGCTCTATCGACGCCTGGTTCATATAGCTTCTCTTAGTCTGTATGCTACAAGTCACCCAGTATCTAACGACAAAGAGCATGCCAACAATTCTATGCCAGCAGACACCGCAATAGCCAACTCATTTGTCGACAGCGACATGAGATATCTAACTGATAGCCGCGGCTGGGAAGGTATCGACACCGATCTGGAACTAGCCACGATGCCCCCTATCGAAAGAAGTGAGCTGACGGCTCTTGTGGAATCCTTAGTCATGCGCCTTTTTCACAGCTATCCTCGCGAGAAGCTGTATCTGTCGTCGCTAAACGAACAACGGTTCCGCTACTACCAGATCAGCATCAGTCCCAACGAGATCGAGCGTTTTCACAAGCGGCAGTTCAACAGCGACGAATGGCACGCCTGCGCTCTGGCTGCGGACTTTCCGAAAGAGTTTCGCTCCTTAGTGGGCGACTATCAGGCCCAGATTGCCAATGGAAAAGCCATAACTGTGACTTGGAGGGTGCCCGTGGTCGTGTCGGCGCCGGTGAAATCGCGTCGGATAAACGTGTTGGGCATCGATGATCAAGAAGTCATCCGGGAATTGCTGCACAATATCATCTCCCGCATGGGGCATCGAATTGTCACCGCTGGCAACGGTCAGGACGCGTTGAAGCTTTTCAACGAGGAGAAGTTCGACGTCGTGATTCTGGAATCCGGACTGCCCGGAATCGACGGCTGGGATGTTGCGGCTCAGGTTAAGTCCCTGTCGCCGGCGACGCCGGTTATCATGCTCTCCGGTTGGGGGCCGCTAAGTGACCGCCAGACAGTGCAACAACGAAACGCCGACTTCATCCTCACTAAGCCATTCAAAATGGATCAGTTGAGCGAAGTGATCACGGCCGCCTGCCAAATGATTGCCGGATGAATATCTCGCTATAGATTCCCGCCATCCTTTCCGATACTTCTTATGATTGGCATTTACCCTAACTTACGGACTGATATGGAAAAAATTCGACTTCTCGAAGACGTGGAAGCACCAAAAGATCTGCTCTCATTGCCGGATACACTGGTGAAAGTTCTGGATGCGGTCTCTTCCGACGAGAGTTCACCGGATCATATTGCCACCATCATCCTGAGAGACCCCTCGCTGACGGCGCGAACGCTGAAGATGGCTAACTCCAGTTACTACCGCCGGGCAACGGCAATCAAAACCGTCCACCAGGCCGTTATGTTGCTCGGCGCCAACGCGGTGAAGTGCATTGCTTTATCGGTATCCGTGTTCAGTCCGCCGAAAGGGCAGGCGGCCGAGATCGAGATGTTTCGGCAGTTCTATTTCCACTCGCTGGGTGTCGCGATCCTGTCGCGGGCAATCGCCACAAAAACCGGTTATCCGAACACCGAGGAGGCGTTTATCGCCGGGCTTTTGCATGATCTTGGCAAGCTTCATATTATGCAACGCTATCCACAACTCTGTCTGGAAATAAATGCGCTGGCAGAGAAGGGGGAAGACATCATCGATGCGGAGCGCAAGTATTTCGATGTTGACCACGCCGAGTTAGGCAGTATCATTGCGAACCGCTGGCGGCTGCCAGAGGCACTCCAGCGGACTGTTTGCAGGCATCATCACTTGAGCGACCCCGGTTCCGATGAATTGACGAAGATCGTGATGCTTTCGAACCTGATGGCTGTGATGATTCAAGCGCC
>JAPLUP010000166.1 GCA_026397575.1 Candidatus Zixiibacteriota bacterium | reverse complement strand
CGTTACATCGTTTTCACCAGGATCGATGCCGATTGGTACAGTCAGATATACATCGGCGACAGTGAAAGCGGCGCCATTTACAAGATCAGTGACGCGGCCGGCAGCTACAACGACCCACGCTTTTCTGCCGATGGCAGACTGGTCTATTACGTCAATGATAACGATATCCACTATCTCTACTTGGAGCGCCACTTGGCGGAAATGACTTTCTTCGAGCGGCAGGAATACGCCGAGAAGAACGTGACCAAAAATGCACTCGGATTGCCTACGGTAATGCTCGATTTCGACGGAATCGCCGATCGCGACGTACAACTGACTCATCAGGGCGATATCGAATCGACTATCATGTCGCCGAATTCCGCGACGCTGGTGTATATCACCTCTGCCGGTCAAATCGAGAGGGTGAATCTCGATGGCAGCGACCAAAAGGTGGTCATCAGCAACTTGCCTTCACCTTCAGGTCTGCAATTTTCACCGCGCGGCGAAATTGTGTACGTGCGAGACGGTAAGGGGAGGATACAGAGCATCAACCTTCAAGACGGCACAGCGACGCCGCTTTTCATAAGTGGTGAGATAGATATCGACCGCAAACAGGAAATGATGCATGTTTTCGATCAGGTTTGGGCGACATTGAAAGCCTATTTCTACGATCCGGAAATGCACGGCGTCGACTGGGACAACATCCGCGAAATCTACCTCCCTCGCGCGCAGGTGGCCACCGAACCGAACGATATCTATGACATCATCTCGGAAATGACCGGAGAACTGGACTGCTCACACATCATGATCTGGAGGGACAAGCCGCGAACTGGTGAGACCGGGATGCTGGGAATCTTGCCCGACTATGAGGACAACTCGGCGGGCTTGAAAGTGAAATACATCTTTTCCGGCTCGCCTGCCGCCAGATTGAGTTCCGAATTGCGATTGGAAGATAAGATTACGGCCGTCGAAGGCAAAAAGTTGAATGCGAACGTCGACTATTACGAAGCTTTCGAGAATACCGTCGGCACGGAAATCAAACTCGACATCTTCAGCCGCGATGGCATCTCCCGCAGCGTATTGATCACGCCGGTGGGCGCGGAGGAATGCTACGATTTCGAATATCGCGACAATCTGGCCAGGACGCGCAACTTGGTGGACAACCTCTCTAACAAGAAGCTCGCTTACATTCATCTGAAGCAGATGGACAATGATGGCATGGATGGCTTCGAAAACGAACTCGCGCAGCAACTCGATGGCAAGCAAGGACTGATTCTTGACATTCGCGGCAACGTCGGCGGCAACAATCACGAGGAACTGCTGGAGTGCCTTTCGCGCAAGCCCTATGTCACGCACAAGACTCGCGATGGCGATGTTGGTCAGGATGCGCGTGGCGCAATTACGACGCCGATTGTGCTGCTAACTGACGAAAACACGACATCCGATGCCGAGATTTTCGCGCTGGGATTTCGCGAACTCGGGCTGGGCACAATCATGGGCATGACAACTTACGGTGCGGTGGTCGGCGCCAAGTACTCTTCGCTTGTCAACGGTTGGAGACTGGGAGTCCCGACCGTGGGGTGGTACAGTCTCAAAGGTGAAGCGCTGGAGAACAACGGCGTTGCACCCGACATTGTCGTTTTCCGCGATCTAAGCCGCCTTGAGCGTGGCGAAGACAACCAGCTTGAGGAAGCAGTCAAGTACCTCACCAGCAAGATAAAGTAGCGACTCGTCCACCCACGAAATCTTGAATTGTCAAAGAACAAGCGGACCTAGGCCGGTGGCTCCCGCGGGCGGATGGTTGGCCTGTTTGACCTTGGGTTCCCGATCGTGTTTTGATATTCGATTCGCGCCGATGTTTTAACCCTGGATTCCAGCTTTCGCTGGAATGACAATCCTGAGGGGAATGACACACCCCTTAATCCCCTCTCAAGAGGGGAATGGGATGACAACAGGTACGGGCGAACGAAGTGTCCCCATAGGGCAAACACGTGCGACAACGACAGGATCAAGTCATCCGGCAAATTGCCAAAGAGCCGGACCGGGTTGCGGGGAAAAGGGGACGCTCCTCCATTGAGTCATCGACATCGCAAACGTCCGCTAATGTAGCAATGCCGATCGGACTCGCGGTTGTCACGATACGCTCTATTACTGGGTTCCGGCTGACGGTGTAAACTGTTCTTCGGTAGAGATCGTCATGACAGGTTTGACCCAAATCGAAGACGGTCACAACGGAAGACATGCGAGACCCATCAAGAGTAGATGGGGCACCGGTGCGTTGATGTGTTGATGGTCGAGATTGCTTCGTCGTGCTTCCCTACCACACCACACACAACCCGCACTCCTCGCAATGACACGAGCTCGGGGACAGGCAGGAATGCCTATCCTACCGA
>JAPLUP010000428.1 GCA_026397575.1 Candidatus Zixiibacteriota bacterium | reverse complement strand
CATCCTGCTTAATCCTGAGGATATGTCGTCATCGGCATCACAGCTGAAGGGAACACCCGCCCCCTTTGCCCTTGGCGGTGAGCCGGGAGCAAACCACAAACCGGGATCAAAGAAAACGATCTTCCTGAACCCCTCCTACTGGGAACGGCATTGGTGGGCCAATCCGCTGATAAGCGTCGCTGATGAAAGTTTCGCGCAAGTCGGAATGGACGACTTCGACGTGTACATCAACGATCAGTGCACTCTCGACCGGTTTACTTCGCTCTCTGGCTACGGCATCGTGCATATCTATAGCCACGGCATTGCCTGGCCCAACAAGAACAACATCCGAGAGGTCTATCTCATGACTGGCGAACCGGTCTCCGATGCGACGACTCGTAAGTACTGGGCGGACGTACAGGCCCATAGTCTTTCGATGATATTTGATAACGGCGCCAATCGCTACATGATCTCCCCTTCATTCTTTGTCAGGCACAACGATTTTCATGATGATACCACGTTCGTCTACTTGGGCTTTTGCTACAGTTTCTGCGGTACCTGGCAAGACAGTTTGATCAGCGTCGCCGGCGCCGGCGGTTGTGCCGGTTTTGATTGGCATGTCTTCACAAATTGGAACTCCGCTTGGGGACGCCACCTTTATACACACATGTGCGAAACGTCATTGGCGCGCCCCATGCCGCTTGCCGAATGGCGTTCGGCTGATCCCGACACTGACAATACTTATTGGGACGATGAACCCGATTGCCAGAAATGGGTCAGCGTTTGGACGCGCGGTTACAGCGATCTAGTTCTCTGGCGGGCATTGAAGATCTACTTCATCGACCCGCCGCAGGCTCAGGTCGGAACTCCCGTCCAGATTCATGGAATAGGTTTCGGCACAACGCAGGGGACGAGTACGATTACCTTTAGCGGTATTCATGCGACATCTACCTCCTGGTCGGACACACTTATTGTCACGACCGTTCCACCGGGCACGACCAACGGCAATGTGATCGTAACCGTCGGCGCCAGTCAGAGCAATCCGTTCCCGTTCCAATTGGCGGCGGTAACGATCTCAATCGATGCCGACACTGTCTGGCTGTTGCCGTATGACACCTCCCACTTCGAAGCGACGGTGACAGGCACCACCGATATGGTCGTCACCTGGGAGGTGCTGGAGACACAACCGTTTTCGGCGGGATCGTTCCATTCGCGCGGACCGAACCTGACGAATTTCTGGGTATCTGCCAGCTTCATTGGCATCTACCACGCCGTCGCGTCTGCCCACGCCGATCCGACCAAGAAGGACACGGTCACTGTGGTGGTCTCACTCATGGACCGCTTGCGCCAGACACCCTACATCGTCTGTTGGTTCGACGGCAACATGACCTACTCCATCACTTGCGCCCAAACCAACTATGATCTCAGCACAGCCTTTGTTATGTCGAACAGCCAAGAGCATGGCATGCCCGTCGTGCACTGGGAGGGCAACAAGTTTTCCATTGATGGCGAGATCACTTTCAACTCCACTCCGTGGACTTACCATCAGACTCTGGAAGTTTCAGGTACTCTCAGCACGTTTGGTGACACGCTGCTTACTGGCAAGGTGTACTTCCGCCAATGGGGCAACGATCCCTATTATCGAGAGTGGTATCATTGGGTCGAAGTGGCCAACGTTCCGCTGCAGACGTTCACCATCACAGGTGACTATAACCTGTTCTACTTTGATGTACAGGGTTCTGCTGTTCAAAACTACTTGACCAAGTTCGAGGACTACCTTTACGAAACCGCATCGGATGGTTCGTGCTACTACGAGCGTCTTGCGACTACCGCCGACTGGAATAGCACGAATCCTGCACCGAGGCTTTCCATCGACTTTGGCATGCAATAGGCTCTGTACGCTTCACCCGTGCTTGGCAGCTCAGCCGGAGGAAAACGCTGAGAGGGTTTCGGTTGCCTTGAATCTGGCACTCGAGGAAGTTCTGACCGTTTGTTGAGCACATAGGGAGTGACATCATGAAACGTCTTATTGCACTGCTGGTCACGGCCTCTTGGTGCAGATGGATTCCACCGCTGCCAAGGACTCTTTGGGGACTGTTGAAAACCCTCTGAATGTGTCATTCTGAGGAGTCCCGCATGTGCGGGACGACGAAGAATCTACAATTTGCTGCAAAAAGAAAAAGGCAGGAGTTTTTGACTCCTGCCCTTTCCCTTTTAGCTATAGGCCGTTAGGATCTTAGTGATCCTGACTTACAAGCTATTACCAGCTCTGACGTCCGCCGCCATTGCCGCCACCGTCACGTCTTTCGGGTCTTTCCGGACGCGGGCGAGCTTCGCTGACGTTCAGCGTGCGACCGTGCAGTTCCTTGCCGTTCATGCCGGTAAGGGCAGCATCAGCTTCCGCCTTAGTTGACATCTCGACAAAGCCGAAGCCCTTGGACTCGCTGGTGAATTTGTCAGTGATGACGGTTGCTCTGGTGACCTGTCCGAAAGCCTCAAAGGACTGGCGGAGATCAGCGTCTGCCGTTTCGCGCGACAGGTTTCCTACGAAAATATTCATTCTACACTCCTGTAGATGTTTCCCCCCGGCAAACTGTCGATGACAATCCGACCGGAAAGAATAGTGGTCAAGCGCATTATTGCGCGTATCTCCGAATTAATGATTTGACAAGGATTGGATTTTTAGGACAAGGCTTGAGCAAAGTTAACACGAGATATTGTGGTCATATATCTGTATACGGCATTCCCGGAAAAAAGTATAGCTTATTTTCAGATATTTTCGATCAACAATTCAATATTTATCCCGTATCGGTTCGCTAACTCGATACCCCTCAGCTTGCTACGAGGAAAGCAACGCGAGATCGCGGCGATCCTCCCCGGGGCTTAAAGGATTCCAAAAACCTTCTTGCCGGCTCGCATGACTCCAAGCGTCAACACAATCGCGCGATCATTATAATCGTTGAGCGTAATGCTGTACTCGACCGTCGCGATAACGCGAAAGTCATACGTTCGAAACGCCAGCAACCCTCCCTTGATCAGAAATTCAAAACCGTCTCCGCGCTTGTCCTCCTGACCATAGTAAGAGCCGTCATAGACTTGCTTGTGGGACACGGCGTGGAATCCCACACCTGCGCCGACAAACGGGCTGAAATCCTTACGGCTCGCCAAATACACGAAACCGACATTGAGAGCGAACCCTTGCCTGAGTCCGAGCAGTGCATCCACCGCAAATTGCCGCATCTCGTAGAAGCTCCGGAAATCCCACACGAAAATCCGCTGTTTGCCGTCATAGCCCTTCTGCGGGTAGAGATATCCAAAGGCGATTCCCCAGGACGAATTCGCCTTGCGAGTCTTCGCTTCCTGAGATTCCTGCTCGGTTACCAGACCAACCTCTACCGTCTTTGCCGCCGGGACTTGTTGCACGATGCTTGCCGCAACTCGTTTCACCACCTGATCGAGATCCTCGACCCGCAGAGCGCTAAGATCATCCGAGAGGAGGGTCTCGCCGGTAGAGACGTCCACCAGATTGTACTGCAAGATGATCTTCTCCCCAAGCTTGTTCAGACTGCCGAAGACTACCTTCTGGGCATTCGCATGCTTGCCAATTTCGATGGCGCAGGCCGATTCCGAACAACCACGATCCCCCACCAGCGCTTCGATCTCCGTCTTGGAGATCACATCGTACTTCTTCAGTTTATTGATCTCCGACACGAGCAGCAAGTATGCCGTCTCCTGAGTGGACACTTCTACTCCACTCCCCATGAGAGGCAGAACCGCCAATCTCTCTTGCGCGCAGACCAAGGAAGAAATGCTTATTGAGAGGAAAGCAACTGCGAAAAGAACTCTCTTCATATGACTCCTCTTTCGGTGTGGCACTTTTCAATAGAGCACAATTACGCACATCGATACCGACTAGGCAACAGAAGATTCCGCCCCTCGGTACTCTGTACCCCACAGCTTGCTGTGGGCTGGTTCCGGTGATTGTACCCCACCCGCGAGGGACTGTTGAAAAACTTGGTTTCATGCTGAGGTGAAAGCGTTTTGAGGGTGTTTCGGCTGGATGGTGGTGATCGGCGTGAAAAGCCACTCGATCACGGTAAACAGCGTCCAGAGAAGTCGTATCAGCGCATAATCGGCCC
>JAPLUP010000014.1 GCA_026397575.1 Candidatus Zixiibacteriota bacterium | reverse complement strand
CCTCTGCCGACGTTGGATGAACAACGCCGCATCGTCGCCTACCTGGACGACCTGCAAGCCCGGACGGACGCGCTCAAGCAACTTCAGGCGCAGACGCAGCGCGAACTCGAAGTGCTGCTGCCGTCCGTGTTGGATAAGGCGTTCAAGGGAGAGTTGTGAGGGGCTATTGAATTGAATCAACGGATCGTGTATACTAAATTCTCGACTGTTGTGTTTTGGCATTTCCGGCCCAAATGTGATACCTTTGGCGTCATCTCGATTACCTGGGTGAAAACCTGATGCAACTTCCGATTGTCGCTCCAGCTCCATTGGTGACCGCCCACGCGGGGGCCTTCCGTGACTTGTTTGAGAACCGATGCCAGTTCCGGCACTTTCAGAACTATCTCACGGGTCTGATGGTGTTGTCCAACAAGAGTATGTCGAACATGGTTCGGTGTGTACTGGATAGCGCTGATAAAACTAACCTGTCGCGTTTCTTCACAGAATCGCCCTGGTTTCAGGATCAGGTGAATGACCGTCGGCTAGGGTATCTTCTCCAGCAGACGAAATCGGCACGACTTCCGAAAGACAAATCGGCGCTGGTGCTGGATGATACGTTGTGCGAACACGTTGGGAGTTTGTTTGAGTACATTGACCGCCACTACAATCATGGCGACGATACTTATCCTCTCGCGCACAATCCCGTCACCAGTCATTACGTAAGTGGCCCGGTGCGGTTCCCGGTCGATCTGCGTCTCTATCGGCGTTATGAAGAAATGACTCGGTGGGAAGAGTTCGTGCGCAAGCACTTTCCTGACCGCGAGATTCCCAAGCGAAAAAAGGAGCGGACACAGTTCCACAAGGTCGTTGACCCGGTTCTGTTGCAGGACCCAGACTTTCAAACTCTCGACCAGCAGTTTCGTACCAAGATCGCGTTGGCCATTGAACTCTTGGAAGCCGCCCTTCGACGTAAATTGCCGTTCGGCGTGGTCTTATTCGACAGTTGGTATCTAGCTGAAGAGTTCGTCGCTGTCCTCCAACGCCGTAAGAAGGATTGGATTAGCATTCTGAAAAAGAACCGCAACCTGGAAACCAACAGCTTTGTGCTGAAAGACGCGGACGGAAAACGTATTCCACTGGACGGGCCGCATATCAGCGTCGAAGACTTGGTGCCACTCATCCCAGCCACGGCTTATCGGGCTGTGACCGTGGGAGAGACGACCTACTGGACTTTCACCCTGGCCGTGCGTATTCCAAGCCTCGGCAAAGTCCGGCTGGTCATCAGCTTCGAGAAAGCCGACCTGACCGGCACATATGCCGTGTTGGTCACCAATCGTGTCGACTGGACAGCCCTGCGGGTGATCGCGACCTATTTGCTGCGCTGGCCGATCGAGACTTTTTATCAGGATGGTAAAGGGCATCTGGGTCTGGACGAGTACCGCATGCGCGACGCTGAAGCCATTCAAAAACATTGGTGTCTGGTGTTCGTAGCCTACTCGCTTCTGCACTTGGATTGCTTGCCGCCGTCACCGACCAAAAGTCGCTTGCCCATCAAAACCATTGGGGAAGCCTGTCGGCAACAAGCTCAAGCACTCATTGAAACGCTCATCCTACAGACACACGAACGGCTCCAGCAAGGACAACAAGCCCATGAAGTATTGGCCCTTTTATTCGCCAAGCAACAAGTGATTGCGGCAATCTGACAAACTACCGGCTGAAACCCAAAACACAACAGTCGAGTTAACAATGAGGTCTGGTGTTGGATAGCAAATCTTCTTTGAGGTAATCTGGCGTCCAGAGTTCTTGAGAATCTCTACCAGATTATTTTGCATTGTACCCATTTCAACTTAACTCCCCCGTTAGACTGGCAAGAATGCATCGCCCGCCTTCTATGTGGTCGCTTTTGTAAGCCCCCGAAACAGAGATGTGTTGACCTAACAGCCCCCCTTTGG
>JAPLUP010000056.1 GCA_026397575.1 Candidatus Zixiibacteriota bacterium | reverse complement strand
CATGTTCGAATTGTAATGGAACCCCAAAGTAAAGGCCCCGAGGTTGTCGTCGTTCGTCAAGTGTACTTTAATCGCTATCGAGTCACCTGCGACAGCTGTCGCACTCACCGCCGGACACTCGATGCGGACCTGATTCAAGGCCGATGCGGCACCGGTTAAAAGTACGAAGGTTGTCAGAAACAAAAATAACGTTCTGACAAGATGAGGTTTCCGAGACATAGGGCCTCCTGTAAGGTTAAGTAAGTTTAGGTTTGCGCCAAATCTCTTCGAGTTCTTCATGAACTGCAAAATTCAACTATCCAAAACAAGTAGATATGACAGACGAGAATAAGTAAACTCCCCCCTATTTCCCATCGTGAGGAATATAAGCATTTCCCCTTGACTGTCAACAAAAAAAGCGGCCTAGGGGCTGTTAAAATTGTGTGCAGTCCATACAGATGCGTGGAAAAGCTGCTGTTATGGTCTGATCAGGTGCGGTAGGAATTGATCAGGCTTGATGGGTGCCGCCGTCCGGAATAGCTCCCTCCAGCGTCTTCCAAGCCAGCAGTGCGCACTTGATACGCACGGGAAACTTCGTAACCCCCTGAAATGCAATCGCATCCGAGTATTGCTCGCAGCGCTGGCAGACCTCGCCACGGAGCAACTGATTGAAATCGGACAGTACTAATCTAACTTCATCAAGGCTCTTTCCGATTAGCAATTCCGTCATCACTGAGGCCGAAGCGATCGAGATCGAGCATCCCTTGCCATCGAAGTGGCATTCAGAGACAACATCATCCTTCACCGTCAGGTAAATGGCAATCTCATCGCCGCAAACCGGGTTTTTGCCTTCAACCATGATATCCCACGTCTCCGGCCTGCCGAAGTTGCGCGGGCGATTGTAATGATCGACAATGACTTCGCGGTACAAATCATCCAACTGCATGCTTAAGAAACCTTTCACACTGTCTCAGGCTTTCCAGCAGGATGTCGATCTCTTCCTTCTGGTTATAGACGTAGAAACTTGCCCTGGCGGTGGAGTTGACCCCCAAACGCTGCATTAGTGGCTGCGCGCAGTGGTGACCGGCGCGAACCGCGATATTGGCGAAATCGAGAATCGAGGCGACGTCGTGGGAGTGTATGTCTTTGTAATTGAATGAAAAAAGAGCGCCGCGCTTGTCCGGCGTCTTTGGCCCATAGATCTCTATGCCTTCGGTAGACAACAGTCTATCCAGCGCGTACTCGGTAACTTCACGTTCGTGCGCGATGATATTTTCCATGCCGAGCGCCTGCAGGTATTCGATCGCCTTGGCGAAAGCGATAACTCCGGCGATGTTCGGAGTACCGGCTTCAAACTTGTAAGGCAGTTCGTTCGTCGTGAAACCGTCATAGCGAACATATTCTATCATGTCACCGCCACCCAGATACGGCGGTACCGCTGCGCCGATTTCTTGTTTCATGTAGAGCACACCGACACCGGTCGGTCCCAGCATCTTGTGCGAGGAAAACGCCAGAAAATCGCAATCGGTGGCCCGCACATCGAATCCAAAATGCGGGACAAGCTGTGCGCCATCGACCAGCACGCGTGCGCCATGTTCATGCGCCAATTGACAGATACAGTCGATGTCGTTGATCGTGCCCAGCACGTTAGACATGCCGGTAATCGCCACGAGCTTGGTGCGCGAAGACAACTTGATGTTCAAACTCGGAGAGAATGATTTCGTCCCCTTTGCCGATAACGCGATCGCCAAAAGTATGGGCAACCAAATTGATTGAGTCTGTTGCTCCGCGCGTGAAAATGATCTCTTTCGTCAGTCGCGCATTGACGAAATCCGCGACTGTCTCACGAGCGGCTTCATATTGAGCGGTCGCCACCGCCGACAAGTGATAGATCCCCCGATGCACGGTGCCGTATTCAGTGCTGTAGAAGTCACGTTCGGCATCAATGACCACTCCGGGTTTCTGCGTGGTAGCGCCGTTGTCGAGATAGACTAACTCGTGTCCGCTGCGTACTTGCGCCGCAAAAATCGGGAAATCGGCTCTAATCTGTCGCGGATCAAAGGTCATGTTTGCCCCAGTTTGACAGCAGCGCGCTGAGACGCTGCTCGTATGCTTGCTTTAGTGTTAATGACTGCACCCGCTCTGCCGCCTGTCTCAGAAATCCGTCGGCGAGCAACATCTTCACCGTGGCTTTGTCTATCCCGCGCGACCGGAGATAGAACATTTCCAGATCGGAGATCCTTGCCGTCGTAGAACCGTGCGTACAACGAACATCATTGGCGCCGATTTCCAATTTCGGCGAACTGTTGACCGACACGCCCTTGTTGAGCACCAGATTGCGATTTTTCTGATAGGCGTCGGAACGCTGCGCTTTCGGCGCGATCGTGATCTTGCCGAGGTAGTTTGATTTCGATGTACCCGCCTGAGTGACAATGT
>JAPLUP010000138.1 GCA_026397575.1 Candidatus Zixiibacteriota bacterium | reverse complement strand
GCCTGTCGGTACGATCGTACCTGTCGGCAAGGATATCGCCGTCATTGGCGCTCCCGGTGAGAAAGCAGCGGCTTCCGTCACAACAACGGCCGCTCCGGCAGCGACCGTCGCCAAAGCAGTTCCTGTGATCGCTGCGCCTGTGCCTGCCCCCGTCTCCGGTGAACCGCAACGTCTGTCGCCCACCGTCAGGCGCCTGATCAAGGAATACGGTGTTGACGTTACTCGGCTTCAGGGCACTGGAGCCGGTGGCAGAGTAACTCAGAAGGATGTCGAGGACTACATCGCTCGCACGGGCAAACCGGCATCTGCGACTGCGCCGACGCCAACTTCCACGACACCGTCATACAGGCCGCCTGTTACCGGCTTCGATTCCGGTAAGCGCATTGAAGAGATTCCGATTCCACGCATACGCAAGCTGATTTCCGAACACATGGTGAGATCGAAGCAGACATCGGCGCATGTAACCACCTTCGACGAATGTGATTTTACCCGGCTCGTGGAATTTCGTCAGCAGCATGTCGACCGCATTGAGAAAGAGCAGGGAATTCGCATCACATATATGCCCTTCCTGATCGCGGCGGCCTGCAAGGCACTGAAAGAGTTTCCTTATGTTAACGCTTCTCTAACCGAAGATAAAATCATTCTCAAGCACTATTACAACATTGGCGTAGCCGTGGCGCGTGATGCCGGTCTGATTGTACCGGTGATCAAGAACGCCGATTCCAAGGGTGTAGTTGAACTAATGCGCGATTTGAAAGATCTGGGTGATCGTGCTCGCTCCGACCGACTCACTCCTGCTGACATTGAAGACGGCACTTTCTCGATCACCAATGCCGGTGTCTATGGCGCTCTCAACTCCACGCCGATTATTAGTCAGCCACAGGTAGCTATCCTGGGTGTGCACACGATCCAGAAACGGCCGGTGGTGCGTGAAGGGCAAATCGTCATCCGCGACATGATGAATTTGGGAATGTCATTCGATCACCGCTTGATTGACGGTCAGTATGCCGTTCAGTTTCTACGACGCTTGATTACGTACCTCGAGTTTCCGGAATTGACGTTGCTGTAAATGGAGCAACCTGCTGCCAATAGCTCCTCGGCAAGGATACTTGAGCTCGGGTTGGTTGACTATGACCGAGCTCGCTTAATTCAACTACAGCTTGTCGACAAGCGCATTGACGGCAGGATCACGGACACCTTCGTCTTTGTCGAGCACCCGCCAACGATAACGGTCGGACGTGGCGCCCTCGAAAACAATATCCTTGCGTCGAAAGAAACCCTCAAACAGCGCAGTGTGCAAGTCTGCGAAACGGAACGCGGCGGTGATGTCACGTTTCACGGCCCAGGTCAGCAGGTAATCTATCCGATCATCAACCTGGAGCAGCGTGGGCGCGACCTGCATCGCTTCTTGCGCGATCTTGAAGAAGTCGTGATCAACTTCCTTGGGAATTATGATCTTAATGGCGAACGCATACCGGGCAAAACCGGAGTTTGGGTCAGCGACAAGAAAATCTGCGCTATCGGCATCGCCGTCAAACACTGGGTCAGCTACCACGGTCTGGCGCTCAATCTTTGTACTGATTTGTCCTACTTCAATCTCATCAATCCCTGCGGCTTACCATCGTCCACCGTCACCAGTCTTGAGTCTTTGACCGGAATCCCGGTGGACCGTTCGAGAGTATTTTTTGAATTGGTCAACTCTCTGGAAAACGTGCTTCAGGTGGAGATTTCCCTATAGCAGCCATCTGGATGCAACCCAACTGCAAAAGGCGAGTTACTTCACATCATCTCCAATTCTCTGCTCAACCTTTCTGTGATTAAACCCGTATAAATCAAACGGTTAGT
>JAPLUP010000059.1 GCA_026397575.1 Candidatus Zixiibacteriota bacterium | reverse complement strand
AAGGATCTGGAATCGGTCGGTTTGACAACTTCCCCGAAAGAACAGAGCGAATTGCTTTCTCGTCGTGATCACGCTGATTCGAGCCGGCAGGCATCGCCTTTGGTTAAAGTAGCTGACGCAATCGAAATCGACACTTCCCATATCACGATCGAACAGCAGGTGCAGAGAGTGGTTGATCTTGCCCGCGAGGTGGCTGAAGCTTGAGCGTTCAATATAGGATCAGCCAACTACTGATTTCCTCGACGGCACGCATGATCTTCGGCTGGAGAGTTATCGGCAGAGACAATATTCCCGAAGGCGGAGCGCTAATCGCATCAAATCATATTTCAGTTCTCGATCCGCCATTGATTGGCTCCGCCATCAGGCGGGACATGTATTTTTTCGCGAAAATCGAGCTGTTCAGGAACTTCCTGTTTGGCGCTTTGATCAGGTCAGTCAACGCTTTCCCGGTTCGACGCGGCGAAGCCGACCGTCAGTCCTGGAAAATGGCAAAATCCCTCTTGAAATCCGGCAAGTTATTGCTTTTCTTCCCGGAAGGTACTCGCTCTATGAACGGCTGCCTGCAACCGGGGAAACCGGGAATGGCGCGTCTGGCGTTTGCCACCGGCGTACCGGTTGTACCCGCAGCTATTTCTGGCTCCAATCGCCTGCGCGACGTATTCCTTCGTCGCGCGAAACTCCGCGTCGGTTTTGCCAAACCAGTTTTTCTGAGCGATTTTGAGTACGGCGGAGACGATGACACCCGCTATGACCGTCTGACACAAGCGGTGATGGCGGAAATCGGTCGCTTGAAGGCCGAAGTGGATGCAATCTGACAAGGTGCTCCGCAACTTCAGGGTTGCGGAATGGACTTCGATTGTCGATATTGAAAAAAGCCCGGAAGGGACAATGATAGTATCCGAGGAGGAAGACATTAATGTCTGACGAAACCACAACTAACCAAACCGAAAAGAAAATCACTGGAGGTGGAAAAACCAAAGAGAAAAAAACCACCGGCCGATTGGTGAAAGCCCTGTCGGGCCAGAAGCTCAGCAAAGCCGAGCAAAAAGGCACGACCATGGTCACTGAGTTGGCCAAGACGGTCGGCGACGTGGATACCGAGCGCAAACGCCGCGTTTCGGAAAAGGCCTCGCGCCGCATCGCTGACACGAGAGAGCTCGAAATCCTTACGGTCGATGCGATCAAGCAAACTGATCTCGACGACGAGGAGTACTCGCCCAAGCAGTACCAGCACTTCCTGGACATGTACAATCAAACCCTTCAAGATATCAAGGAAGGGGAGATCATCAAAGGGCGCGTGCTCGACATCACTCGTGATTATGTTATCGTTGACGTCGGTTTTAAGTCTGAAGGCATCATCGCGCTGGACGAATTTGCCGAGCCGATCAACATCAAGGTCGGTGACAGCATCGAGGTCTATCTCGAATCAGTCGAGGATCAGAACGGCCAGTTGGTTCTTTCCAAGCAGAAGGCCGATTTCATGCGCGTCTGGGATCGTATCCGCGAATCGCATGACGCCGGCGAACTCGTGGAAGGTCGTCTGATGCGTCGCATTAAGGGTGGTATCGTGGTTGATCTGTTTGGCGTGGACGCGTTTCTGCCCGGTTCGCAGATCGCCTTGCGCCAGGTTCCCGATTTCGATGAACTGATCGGCCAAACACTACATCTCAAGATCATCAAGCTCAATAAGAGCCGTCGCAATATCGTCGTCAGTCGCCGTGTGGTGCTGGAGCATGAGCGCGAGAAAATGCGCGAGCAATTGCTTTCACAGATCGAGGTGGGTCAGATCCGCAAAGGCATCGTGAAAAACATCACCGATTTCGGTGTTTTCATTGATCTCGGCGGTCTGGATGGCTTGCTTCACATCACCGACATGTCTTGGGGGCGCATCGCCCATCCGTCTGAGGTTGTCTCGCTGGGTGACCAGATCGATGTCAAGATTCTTGATTTCGACAAGGAAACCGGCAGAATTTCGCTCGGCTTGAAGCAGCTTACCGAATATCCCTGGGAGCGCATCGAGGAGAAATTCCCGGTCGGCACGAAAGTTCTCGGCACAGTCGTATCACTCACCGACTATGGCGCATTTGTCGAACTGGAGAAAGGCATCGAGGGTCTTATTCATATCTCCGAGATGAGCTGGACCCAGCATATCAAGCATCCTTCGAAGATCATGCAGGTCAGTGATAAGATCGAAGCGATGGTGCTGGCAGTGGATAAGGAGAACGAGAAGATCTCCCTTGGCATCAAGCAAATGGAACCCGATCCCTGGACGATTCTCGACCAGCGCTACCCGATCGGCTCCAAAGTCACTGGCAAGGTGCGCAATCTGACGACCTTTGGCGCCTTTATCGAACTCGAGGAAGGCATCGACGGTTTGGTGCATATCTCGGACATGTCCTGGAATCGCCGCATCCAACATCCGTCGGAAGTGATGAAGAAGGGACTGACGATTGACGTTGTGGTTCTGAAAATTGATCGTTCTAATCGCCGTATCTCGCTTGGTTACAAGCAACTCTTTGACGATCCCTGGCCGTCATACTCCATGAAGTATGGCATCGGCTCCGAGTGCGTCGGGGCTATCACACGTGTGCTCGATCGTGGTGTGATCATCGAATTGGGCAACGAAGTCGAAGGTTTCGTGGCCACGCATGAACTTGGCATTCCCGATCTGGTGCGCCCGGCCGACGCCTTCAAAGAAGGCGATGAGATTCCGCTCAAGGTCGTCGAATTTGATCAGACCCAGCGGAAAATTGTTCTGTCGGTGGACGACTACTACCGTGGCAAAGATCGCGGCGATCTGCACGATTTCGTCGCCAAGCATCCGACTACTACTGGATCGCAAAAGGCGGCGGCAATCGAACAAGTGGTTGTCGAACCCGAAGCCGGTTTTGAAGCGGCTGCGGAAGGTCTGGACATCGACGAAGAAGCCGATGGTCAATAAGTAGTCAGACATTCTGATTCTATTCGGGCGTGACGAAAATCACGCCCTTTTTTTGTGGCTGCAAATGTGGTTATTGGTTACTTTTGGCGCTATGAAGACCGGTTCAAATCGCATCACGCTGGTGATTTTGTTGCCTCTGCTGATATTGACCTTGATGTTCGGCGGTTGTAGCCAACAGAAGAAACAGCAGGGAATTCCCCAAAGCGAATGGGAAAAGTTGATCGTCATTCGGACGGAAGCCAAGACGCTCTACTCAGAACTGATGACTGACAGCTACAACGCCTATGTTCTCGGACAGCAGTCTCATCTGGAGGAAATCACTACTCGTTATCAGACTCTTCTCGATAAGCAGAATATCCAACTGGTGCAGCGCATTCAAGACTCCTATCAGCCTTCACCGGAAGAAACACAGGTTCACTTTCTGCGGCTCTTTTTGATTCAGGGAGCACTCAAGTTGGCGGCCGGCCAAAGCGCTGACTATCTGTGGGCACTGCAATTGCAGAACCAGATTGCCGACGGGAAAAACGCCGTTGACTATCGCCATCTGCCCGATCTTCTAACGGGCGAAACCAACCGCGAGCGACGACAACGGCAATTCGAGGCGCAACTGCCCGTGATGGTCAAGGAAAATGCCGTCTACCAGAAGATTCGTTCAGTGGAGGATTCGTTGCTCTTCGATCTCGGCTATGGCGATATGGCATCATTTTTGGAAGAGCAACATGGCGTCGACCTCGCAGCGCTGTCAGAAGCAGCGGAAGAATTTGTCAAGGATACCGATTCATTGACCCACACCCTCTTTGCCGAGCTTGCCCCGAAACTGACCGGCGTGCGGATTGAGTCATTCCGTGGCTACGATCTACCCGTCTTGGAACGCGGGCAGGCCTTTGACAAACACTTTCCTGCCACCGAGATGATCGATGGCCTCAAGTCCGTCTTAGCTGAAATGGGTCTGAGTGTCGATTCTGCGAAAGGTCTTAAGATCGCAGTCCTCGATCATTCTCAGGTCGGTTTCCGACCTGCGGCTTATCCCATCCAAATACCGAATGATATCCGTCTACCGGTTCGGCTCGGAGATGGGTCGCCAGGTTATGCCGCCTTTTACCATGAGTTGGGCCATGCAATGCGCTGCGCCACTATCACCGAGCGCGACTTTGAGTTTGCTTATCTGGGTAACCAGACACTCACCGAAGCATCAGCCTTCCTGCTTGAGCAATTACTTGATCAACCCACCTACCTGCAGAATCGTCTCGGCTTCTCACCTTTGGAGACCAAAGACTACCTCCGCTTTCGCGCTTTGATCAAACTGATCACCGTCAGATCATTCTGCGGCGACTTATTGTATGAGCAATCGCTCTATTCGGGCGAGAGCGATCCCAAAACGGCGTATGAGAAGATCAAGCAGCCCCTGCTTGGCTACCCTTGGAGCGATGTCGAAAGGGAAGGGTACCTGACGCGTGCCGACTATCTTTCTTCCGCCGACTATCTGCGCGGCTGGTTTCTGGCGGCACAACTGCAGGAAAAACTACAAGCAATTGTCGGCGCTGATTATGCTTCCAGACCGGCGACCGGAGATTTCCTCAAGAAAATCTGGGCGGTGGGCAACCGCTATACTCCGGAGGAAGTTGCTCAGTCTCTTGGTATTGGCGCCATAACTCCTGAAGCCCTTCATCGCCAGATACAAGCCATGTTGCAATAGCTTCCACCACTTCGTTTCTCTTGTCATCCTCGCGGACGCGGAGATTCACTTCGCGCCCAGGATATTGACTGCCGCCTTGGCCAGGAAGTCACTTCGTCCGGTCACTGTAAACAGACCCCGCACTGGAAAAACTTCACCTTGCCTGTGGAAGATAGTTCCAGCAACTCCAAAGAGCACCCGGCTGCGCGTCACGCAGGTTCGTCACGAACATCATTGTAGTCAAGCACTTAGACGAACAAAGAATGACTTGGCACTCTCCTTGCAAATAGGCCAACAGGCGGAATGCCATTTTGGCTTCCGAGATGAGGAGAGAAAATGC
>JAPLUP010000579.1 GCA_026397575.1 Candidatus Zixiibacteriota bacterium | reverse complement strand
CGCGGACACCGGACTTTAGTTATTTCAGTCGCTTGCGGATTCGGATCGGTACGGAGCGGTTAGCGGGTTTGTACAATCGGGTGCGAGAGTCGCTCAAGGTATCGGGGATAATCCGCGAGGTGTTTACCTTTGTGGATGCTTCGCAGTTATTGAGTCGGGTGAATTTGTGGGAGGCACGAGATCGGGCGTTGGCGGATCAATAGAATCAGGAGCGTGATGACGAAGGGAATCGGCAACTGAACAACCGTAATGTTAGTGAGTATAGCAGCGATGGTGATGCGCGCTTTGGCTGCAAGGGAGAGAAGAACTTCTGGTTTGGTTACAAGTGGCATGTTTCGGTAGATATGAGTGCCGGGTTGATCAATCAGGTGGCGGTGACGCCGGCAAAGGTGACGGATCATCAAGCGCTGCCGGATATTTGTCCGGATAGTGGAATGGTGTTTGCGGATAAGGGGTACAGCGCAGCAGCGGCGCGGGAGTTTTTGACGAGACGGGGGTGTCATACGGGGGTGATTCTGAAGAAGAACATGAAAGGGAAAAGACCACGACAAAGACCGCTGGCACAATTCGGTACGAATGCCGTTTGAGAGCGTCTTTGCCAGGTTGAGCAAGAAGGCACGCTATCGAGGGACGGTGAAGAATCAGTTTCAGGTGAGACCCGAAAACCCCAGAAAGACACCCCTCCAGCAGCACACTATCACGAAAATCCCTTCACCAACACGCCCCCGAAGTCGACCCGGCACCCGCTTTCAGCAACAACACTAATTTTGCAACAGACTCATTAATGGTCGTGCGGTGCAGGCCGGTCCGCCGTGAGATCTTGTGCCTGCTCACCCCCTCTCGGTAGTACAGCCAGCGAATCAGATCGTACTCAAACATTGTCTTCATTCCTTTCCCTCTCGATGAAAGCCGATGCACTTCTCCATCGAGAGTTATTTGGAATGGTACACTTTTAGACCGGCCTCCTTATCCCGCCAACTGGTACACTTTTCGACCGCCCTTCACAACAGCGACTGACATGTATCGGATTCGGGACTTGCACGTATGTAAACTCGTTTCGAACGCTGTCAAAGGGCGATACTCTTCAAAAGAGCAACTAACCGTCAGGAAAAACCACAACGGAAGCCAGCAAGCAACGCAGCGTTCAAACGCCCAGCCATCCATCATAAAAGGGCAATTCCTCGACAAGAAACAGCTCGCTGCATTTGGGGGTCTCAGCATCTTCACAATCGACGCCTGGGTCTCCCAGAAACGAGAAATTTCTTTTGTGAAAATGGGGAAAAGAGTTAAATTCGCGACAGAAGATGTGATGGAGTGGATTGAAAACAACAAACAGTATCCGATTCCATAATATGGCGATTTTCAAGAGAAATAAGACTTACTACATTCAGTACTATTCGCAGGGAAGACGGTATCGCGAAGCTATTAGGACAAACTACGAGTTGGCAAGAAGAGTTCTCGCCAAGAGACAGGGAGAAATCGCGGAAGGCAAGTTTCTCGAGATTAGACGGCCGGCAGTCAAGTTTGATCGTTTGTGTGAGATATGTCTTGAGTGGTCCAGGGGAAACAAGAAATCTTGGCAGTCGGACCAAACTATCATTAATAGATTGAGCAAGGTCTTTTCGGGGAAGAAACTTAGCGAGAGAACGGTTCTCGATGTGGAACGTTACAAAGCTCTTCGTATCAAGACAGTTTCTGATGTTACGACCAACCGCGAGGTAGCTCTGCTCAAACATATGTTCAATAAGGCCGTTGCCTGGAACCTGGCAAAAGACAATCCAATTATGCTTGTGAAATTGTTCAGAAAGAACAATGCCAGGATCCGCCATCTGACACTTTCGAAAATCAAGAGTCTCTTAGATGAATGTGCGGACTACATCAGGCCAATCGTGGAGTTTGCCTTGAATATGGGCATGAGGTACAGGGAGATTCGTAGTCTGCGCTGTGGGCATGTTGATTTGCGGAATCGGTTGATCTACATCGATGAGAAAAAATGGGGCAGGCGAGAGGTTCCAATGACTGATTACATATTTCACTATTTGGTTGAACATCAGAGAGCTTCCGGACGTGTTTTCGACGAAGCAGGTGGTAAACTTGTCGGCAAGATGAGAACGGCCCACGAAAACGCGGTGAAGAGAGTTGGAATCAGCGACTTAACTTTCCACGAGTTGCGGCACGCATTCGCCAGTCACCTGGTGATGGCTGGAGTCGACCTGCTGACCGTGAAAGAGTTGCTGGGTCACAAATCCATCAACGTGACTTTGCGCTATTCGCATCTGAGTCCTGCCCATAAGAGGAATGCGGTCGAATTGCTGAGGTTTTCTGATAGACACTTTTTGGACACCAAGGTAAAAGGTTCTAAACTTCGAAAAGCTCTTATTCATTCAGTGACAATAAGTTAATCAAGATGCGAGAGTGGCGGAATTTGGTAGACGCGCTGGACTTAGGATCCAGTGACTTCGGTCGTGGGGGTTCGAGTCCCCCCTTTCGCAAAGAATGAGAGACGGACGCGCGGGATTTTCTGCTTGCACTTTGGCGGTGAAAACATTGATTCCGTGCGTGTATTTCGCGTCTATAGCGAATTTGACGTGCGAACGTGGCGGAATTTGGTATACGCGCTAGACTAAGGATCTAGTGGTGAATAACCGTGGGGGTTCGAGTCCCCCCGTTCGCACCATCACCAGAAAGGATTTATCTTGCCGGTAACCTACGAATTGACTGAAGGGGAAAAGTGCAAACGCACTCTGAAGATTGAAGTCACGCACGATCTCGTTCAAGGCAAATTCCAAGATATCTATCATAAGCTGAAAACCGAAGCCGTAATCCCCGGATTCCGCAAGGGCAAGGCGCCGCTTGCGGCAATCAAGTCGCGGTTCGCAAAAATCGCCGCCAAGGATGTGCTGGAAGACTTGCTGGATGAATCGTATGCCGATGCAGTTGCCCAAGCGGGACTTGATCCGGTTTCCTATCCGAAAATCATCGATATCGATTTTGCTGAGGACAAACCGCTTTTATATACGGCCGAACTTGAAGTCAAGCCGGTGATAAAGCTTGAGAAGTACACCGGTCTCACCCTCAAAAAGCCGGATGATCAGGTGAAAGAGGGGGAGGTCATAGAGCTGATGGAATACATCCGGCGCAAGAATTCCTCGTTGGAGTCGGTCGACCGTCCGGCAGCAGAGCATGATTTTGTAACCGCCGATCTGGAAGTGCTTTCGGACAGCGGTAGCGGTGTTGGCGAGAAAGAATTTAAGGAAGTGCAGTTGGAACTGACCGCGGGCCCGGTCGCGGAGCAATTCCTTAAGCAACTGGCCGGTATCAGAGTTGATGAGCAGCGAGAGGCGGAGATTGCGTATCCGGCGGATCATTTTGACAAACGTTTTGCAGGGAACACGGTTAAATTCTTGGTGCGGGTTAAAGCTATCAAACAGCTCAATCTGATACCGATGAATGAGGAATTCTTCAAGCAGTTCGGTGAGAATATCACAACGGAAGAGCAGTTCAAAGAAGCGCTAAGAGAAGATATCCAGCAGCGCAAAACCAAAAAGGCGAATGAAGAGTTGCGTGAGGAAGTTATCAAAGAAGTTATCGATAAAAACCGTTTTGACCTTCCCGAGTCGCTCGTGGAACGCTTCCTGAACAACATGGTGGAAGACTGCCGTGAGCGGAACAAGGGGACGGTCAACGAAGAGGAACTGCGCACCTACTATCGGCCAATCGGTATTCGTCAGATTCGCTGGGACATTTTGCTGCGGGAGATCGCCGAGAAAGAGAATATTCGCGCGGAACAAGCCGATATCGATACGTGGTTGCAGCGATTTGCCGATAGTTACAAAATGACACTCGAAGAGGCAAGAAAATCGGTTACGGATAACCACCGCATTGCCGACGTGAAGGAAACTATTCTGGAGCACAAAGTTATCGAATTCATCACCGCCAGTTCCACCATCGAGACGGTATTCTCGCCGCTGGTGGAGCCGGAAGGGTGATGGTTCGCAAGGAGGATCAGCTTTGCACAATCAACTCATCCCGATAGTAGTAGAATCCACCGGTCGCGGCGAACGCGCCTACGACATTTACTCTCGTCTGCTAAAAGATCGAATCATTTTTCTTGGTACGCCGATTGACGACAATGTCGCCAACTTGGTGATCGCCCAGATGCTTTTTCTGGCGGCGGAAGACCAGAACAAAGACATATTTTTGTATATCAATTCGCCGGGTGGGTCGGTGACCTCCGGTCTGGCGATTTACGACACGATGCAGTTTATCAAGCCGAAAGTCTCCACGCTGTGCATGGGACTGGGAGCTTCGATGGGAGCGTTCCTGCTGGCCGCGGGGGAACAAGGCAAGCGGGCGGCATTGCCGCATGCGCGGATTATGATCCACCAACCCTGGGGTGGGACTCAGGGCCAGGTAACCGATATCGAAATCCAAACCCGGGAACTCGTTCACGCCAAGCAGCGTCTCAATGAGTTGTTGGCCAAACACACAGGACAGCCGATCGAGAAGATTTTGCAGGATACCGACCGCAACTATTTTATGTCCTCGGAAGATGCTAAGGCCTACGGGTTGATCGACGAGGTCTACGAGAAGCGGCCGTAGGACTCGGGAGGAACAATATGCCTACAGGTAGCAAACGCGCAGAACGATGCTCGTTTTGCGGCAAGGACGCTTTTGCTGTCCGCAAGCTGTTCTCTGGCTACAATGCTTTCATCTGCGATGAGTGCATTGCGCTGACACATGATCTGATCGCCGATACGACTTCTAAGCGTGCTCCGGCTCAACCGTTCAAGCTGTACAAGCCGAAAGAGATCAAGGCGTTTCTGGATCAGTATGTGATCGGTCAGGAACAGGCCAAGAAAACTTTATCGGTAGCGGTCTATAATCATTACCAGCGTCTTTTTAATCCCGAAGCTACCGCGGAAGTTGAGCTTGAGAAGTCAAACATCCTGATGCTCGGTCCGACCGGTACGGGGAAAACACTGCTTGCACAAACGTTGGCGAAAATGCTGTCAGTGCCATTCAGTATCGCCGATGCCACAGTGCTGACTGAGGCCGGTTATGTCGGCGAGGATGTCGAGAACATTCTGGTGCGGCTGTATCAAGCGGCGGACTACGACAGAGAGCGGACGGAAACCGGAATCGTTTTTGTCGACGAGATCGACAAGATCGCCCGC
>JAPLUP010000013.1 GCA_026397575.1 Candidatus Zixiibacteriota bacterium | reverse complement strand
TGACTTCGTCTACTAAATTGTATAGCCGTTTTCTTGCCTCAGATGCTGATAAAGTCGTCATTTTCAATTTCCTCCTAATCGTACCACATATAGTACGTTAGCGCAGTATGATTGTCAAGTCAATTCTCAGCGAACGCTGAGCTGAGCCTGTCTAAGATGGCGACAGATTTAGGCCATTCTTAGGCATGACGAAGCTCGTGCGTCTTGTTGGGCGGCGCGTTTTTAGCGCCGACCATAAGACGCAGTATACCAGCTTTCCGTTGAGCGGCGCGTTCACGCGCCGCTCAACACCTGGAGCAGCCAGAGGCCGCTTTATGGCCGATTTGCTGCATCCGCTCGTTGGGTGTTGTTTCATGACTCGAACTCGGTTCTGGGCAACCCCGATTGGCGGATGATTGATTGAAGTGTCCCAGTGCGTAATTCTGCATGGTTTGGAACCGGTACGTGATGGTTGTATCTGGAAGTTGGTTCTGCATCACGATATGGCTGCCACGTTGACGAACCTCAATGAAGCCGTGTCGCATAAGAATTTCGGAGACTTGTCTTCCTGAAAGGATGCGAAGTTTACTCAACCGCAACCTCCATCCGGGTCACATAAACTTCCTCGTGCAAACGAGTCTGGATCTCGGCAGGAGAAGCAGTCTCAAAGAATAACTCAAGGGCTTCCCGAAGATTCTCGCGGGCTTCTTCTATTGTGTCTCCTTGGCTTGCGATATCAAGTTCCGGGCAAAGGGAGACGTACCCATTCTCTTCGCGCTCGGTAATTGCTGTAAGTTGCTTTTGCATGGTCTTTACTCCAATTGCCTTAAATTAACGTCCTATCTAAAATGGACGATGGAATTCAATATAACATTATTATTCAACAATTTCTCGTACCATTGCTTGTGCTGTGCGCACAAACCAGTTGACCGTTGTCGAACCCACGGCCTTGGGACCTTCAACTGACGAAACTGCGATGCCTCCTGCGGCCCGCCAGCCATCGAGGATGTGCTCGTTCACAAACTGTTCAAGTTGATCGAAGGCAATATTATCTTTCGGCGTTTCTTCCCAACAGATCTAAGAATCTTATATACAAGCTTCGTCGTCATCATGATCCTCCTCTCCATGTTGTATGCCCAAGGCCATGATGAGCCGCGACCGTAAGGAAGTCGGCTCCATCAAGTTGTTATCCCGTTTTTGTTCGCATTATCGGTTCTTCAAGTACTGCTTCAAGTCTCGGTAGTAATTCTCATGAGGCCCAATCATAACCAGTTCTAGGTCACTGCCAATCTTTCGATAGGCGAGCAAGTGCTGAGTTGCTTTAAGCTTGAACTTATGAACGAACACGCCTCTCAGGTCACCTTTCTTTTCTTCCCCGATAGCTGGATTCTCCGCTATCTTTTTTACTTCTCGATCCAACGCTTCCTTTTCGGGCTTCGACATCTTCTTCACCTTCTTCTCAAAGGACGCAGACTGGTAGATTTTCATAAGGGACTACCCAAACTTGTATTCCGTCTTCTCGTTCTGAGTCAACTCATCCAGCCCAATCAAGATTTCATTTATCAGGGAGTACGGCAGGTCAGGATTCTCTTCGGCGCATTTGCCCAAGCGTGCCCAATGTTCGATTTGACCGGCCAGAGATCTGTGGTCAATGCGCCCAAATCTTTTTGCTTCATCTACAAGTTCTTCAGATATTCTTACTGCTGTAGCCATGATCATGCCTCCAGAAGTCTATGTTGCAACATGTACTCATTATATCTCACTATATTGCATAATGCAACCACAAATCGCCCAGGCATTCTTGAAGGATAACGCGCTGGTCACCTGCGTGTCGGACGGGCTAGGGACTCGCCAAAACTTCCATGAATTGAGCCCGACATTCTTCCGCGTCAGGTGTACCTACTTGTTGACCTTCTTCTCAATCAAGTGGTACAGCCTATCCTCCTGCTGTTCAAGTAAATTGTCGTTGCCCCGGTTATGCTCCTTAAATGCTTTATAGAATCCTACGACACGCAATCTTCTCCACCTCAGGAGTATTATGGCTAAAGGAAGTTCTTTGCCCTCGCCCCGGTGTTTGAAGTGTTTGAATATCTTCGCTTCAAGTGGCATTTCGGTCTTCCAATCTGCTCTTTTCGACCAATTCAATGTTACTGTGTATTGCGCGATTTTGGGAATAATTTGTTCTTTAACATATGCTTGCCACTTTGGGCTGTTCGAATACACAAAAAGTGCGAACCTTCCCTCTATGCCCCATTTTGCATAAAAACTTCTTCTGAGGCGGAGGCCGTAAAATAACTCTTTTAGGGCTATGAAAGCAATAAACGGCGAGAATACCAGCAATGCCGCCAGTATGAGCGGTGAGAAAAGAAGAATGAGTGTCCAAGTGTGTATCTTCCGCGTCTTCATGTCTCGTCATAGTGTGGTTAAC
>JAPLUP010000248.1 GCA_026397575.1 Candidatus Zixiibacteriota bacterium | reverse complement strand
TCCAGGGGTCGGAGCTTGATCGTCGTTGCGACATTTTCAGTCTTGGTGTGATTGCCCATGAATTGCTCACCGGCAAACGCTTGTTCCCGCGACAAAATGTCTCCGAGTTGATGGCGGCAATCGTACGCGGCAACTACGATCTCGCGGAGTTGAGGTCTCGGGTCGACAAACGGGTCTATGCACTCGTTGACGGCTGCCTGACACCGCGTCGGGAGCAGCGCATTGCCAATGCGAAGGACCTAGCCGAAAAATCGGATGAACTGCTGCGAGATCGGCTTGCCTCACCCGATAAAACAATTAGAGTATTTGTTGAAAAATTCGCCGCAGCACCTAAATTGCAGGCGTATTCCGACAAGGAACGGCAGATCGTGCGCACCCGGGCGTTCACCCGGGCAGACTTAGAAGAAGGAACAAAGTCGATGACCGATCAATCTCCAAACGATCAACAAGGAAACCGCAAAGACCGACCCGGTCAGGAAACCCGCATCTCCAACGTCCCCTACGGAGAGCGCTTCAAACGCGCCAAACGTGGCGGATTCGGTGGAAACAAGATGGTGCTCGTGCTTGGGATTATCGCCATGTTTCTGTTCGTCGCAGTCGTGGCAATCTCGATCAAGAAACTGACGCAGAAAAGCGGCAAGGACGCCATCAGTTCCACAGCATCAGAAATGAAGACGGGCAAGTTGAACACCATTCCCGAGGGCGTATCGGTCTATGCCGGCGATTCGCTCTTGGGAACGACGCCTCTGACTTTCTCCGCCAAAGAGGGAGGAATGTTGACACTAAAACACAGATCCTGTCCCGACACGCAAGTGGTCGCCAATTTCGATCAGTTCGACAAAGCGCCAATTCGGATGATGACCGTTGTAGAGATCAATTCCAGCCCTGTCGGCGCCAAGATCACTTTGAACGGCAAGCTACTTGAGGATACGACTCCTCACCGGGTTGCCGCCTCACCGTTCGACACGCTTCAGATTGCTCTGGAGATTCCCAACAAGCCGGTGCTCAGTTCCGGACCGGTTGCGCTGGCAGATATTGCGTCTTTTAACGCTGCCGGCTATGAGGCGACCCAGCTTTCAGGCGGAGGTTTCCGGATCAACGGCTCGTTCACCGAACGACCCAAAACCCAAATCGTAACCGTCCCCGATGGCGCCTCAGTCGTAGTTGCCGCCACAAGTGTCGAGATTGGACAGACACCCCTGAAATATGATTTTGGTGACGACAAAACGCTCCTGACCATGAGCAAGGCGGGCTACGATAATCTGCTGCTTGAGCTTCCTCCGCTCGCAACCCGCAAACCAAGTTATCGATCGCTCCTATTCCGTCCGGTTGAGATTACGGCACAAGAAGAAGGCTCAGACAAGACCGTCTCCGGCAAGATCAAGAGCATTACATATGAAGAACAGACCAAGAGCGTCAACCAGAATACACCGATGACGATCAGACTCCCCGGCGTCTCCTGCCGATTGGCTCTGTCCGCTGACGGATATCGTGACATCGACACGCTGATTCCAACGACCCAAAATGCCGTCACCGTCGTGATGCATCCCCTACAGAAAAAGGAAAAGAAGGAAGAAAAGACCGAAGTCGTCGAAACGACTACCGGCAAGGGGCAGGTTAAAATTATCGTGCTCGACAATAAGCAGACGGCGGTCGCCGGTGTGGCAATCAGCGCCGAAGTTCAGCTTGAGAAGAAGAAAGAGAAAAACAACGTCGATTTCGGAAAAACCGACAAGGAAGGAATGCTCAAGCTGAGTCTCGATCCGGGCAAATACAAGTTCATGGCAAACCATCCCGATTACAAGTCCGATGACGAGAAACAAGAAGTCAAAGCCGGTGAAACCTACGTGGTGACACTCAAGATCAAGAGAAAGTAAATGGCGAAGTTTATTGTCCTTAAGAATGGCATGGACCATAAGGTTTTCAATTTTGATGGCAATATCGCCCGTGTCGGATCAGGCAGCACCGTCGATTTCCAGCTCGAAACCGCTGGCATTGAGGGCGACCTCTTTTTCATAGCCAAAACACCTTCGGGTTACGAGATCGAGCGCCGCGCCAGCGATCTGGCTTTCACCATCAACGGCGCTGCTGCAAGTGATCGGACGCTCTTGAATGAAGGCGACAAGGTCGGTTTCCTCGACTACATCATGATAGTCAAGTACCAACAGCAGGAGCAACCAATATTCGTGTCAACTGCCCCCCCGGAACCTGAAGCGGTCACCCCCAAGCCGATTGGCCAAGGGACAGCACCGGCGGCTCCCATTGTCGAATCCAAGCCGGAACCGACACCTGCTCCGGAAACGCCAAGGCCCGCTCCTAAAGGCGCCGCAAGAGCGACGATGATCATCGATTCGCAAGCTTTGGCACAGCAGGCGCGAACCACGCCTCCTCCTGAAAACCGCGACCGATCAGTTGCTGCTCCGGTACGTCCGGAGCCGCCAGCAGCCAGACCGGAACAACCGAAGGCGTCTAAGAAACAAAAGATCACATCCGTCTATACACTCTGTATGCTCACCGGCCAGCACAAAGGCCGCGCTTTCGAGATCGACACGCAGGAATTCGTTATCGGCAGGGAACGCGCCCTCTGTGATCTGGTGATCGACCACGACGAACACGGTCAGCCGGAAATGGCGGTCTCGCGCGAACATTGCGCAATCACATCGACTGATGAGGGACTGTATCTGACCGACAAGCGCAGCCAGCTTCGCACCTATATCAATCGCAAAATAATCGAACCCGGGCAGCGAGAGTTTATCGCTCCGGAGGATATTATCTCGATTCCCGCGCCGACAGGAGAGGTCTTTGTGCGACTCTGTTTCCGCGGGCAAGAGAACTTCGCGCCAATGTCATTTGCCGGACCGATCAATCCCCGACTGATCGCAATCATGGCAGCCGTAATTGTGATCCTAATTATCGCCCTATACTTGATGTTGAGGTAACAAGAGAACATGCAGATACTCTATGCCGGCGGCACTGATGTCGGCAAGGTGCGCGACCACAACGAAGACTCGTACGCCATTCTTACCGAACAGAATCTCGTAATGGTGTGCGACGGTATGGGTGGGCATGCTGCGGGCGAGGTCGCCTCGCAATTGGCAGTCGAGACAATCACAACGATCATCAAAGAACACGACCTCGGTCTCTTTACGGGCGAGAACCACCCGTATCCCGAAGAACTCACGCCCGAGGGCAAGCTCCTCGTCGGAGCTATCGCCGTCGCCAACCAGCGGATCATCGATCGCGCCAAGCAGTCGTCGAGTCACACCGGCATGGGTACAACCATTGTGGCCTGCCACTTTAGGGACGGTGTCGCTTCTATTTGCCATGTCGGCGACAGCCGCGCTTATCTAATTCGCAATGGCAGTATCAAGCGTGTGACCATCGATCACTCCTGGATAAGCGAAGTAATGGAGAAACACCATTTGACTGAGGAAGAGTCGGAGAATCTGGTCAATCGCAATGTTATCACCCGCGCTCTCGGCACCCGCACGGCCGTCCGCACGGATATTTCGCAGATTCGTTTCGCCAAGGGTGACACGTTTCTGCTTTGTTCCGATGGATTGTGCGGTCTGGTATCCGATACGGACATCTTGAAAGCGGCAACCTCTTGCGAGGAAGATCTCAGTCGACTGGTGCAGGAGTTGACTGCCAAAGCCAATGAAGCCGGCGGCAACGACAATATCACGCTGGTTGTGGCCAAGGTCGTTGATCAGGAGGAAATATCCGATTTCGACGAAGTTAGACGCGTAACCATCGATTGGAACGAAGACAACCAGATCGCGCGTATTGCCGAGGTGATCGCTGCCAAGTTTCCACCCGAGCCGGAGATTCCATCTGCACCGGCGGGCGACACCACCAATTTCAGTGTTCCAACTCCAAGAGAGCGCGGCATTAGTCCCGTCCTCTGGATCATTATCTCAATCGTTGTTCTCGCCGCCATCGCTTTTATCATCTTCAAGTAGGATAGGCAGTCCGGTATCTGTGATTTGGCTATCCCGGGATTGTGCGTCTAATAAGTGCAGCAACCCTTCCCCTTGCACCGGCTTTGAGTGCAGCGTATATTTGCGTGGAGGTGAACCATGCAACCTGACGCCCAACGAGATATCTATTTTGATCATGCCGCTACTACGCCGGTCGATTCCAGAGTGGTCGAGGCGATGCTCCCTTACTTCGCCGAGCGTTTTGGCAACCCGTCATCGCACGTGCACTCCAAGGGCGTCGAGGCCAATCAGGAGTTGGATCAATCGCGGGCAAGCGCCGCCCGGCTGATCAACGCCCCCGCCGAGACAATCATCTTCACTTCCGGTGCCACCGAAGCGAACAACCTCGCAATATGCGGCTATCTCGAAGCCAACAGAGAGCGCGGCAAGCACCTGATCATCTCCGAAATCGAGCACTACTCCGTCATTAACCTTTGTCTAAAACTGCGGCGCGAGGGCTATGACCTGACATTGTTGCCGGTGGATAAACTAGGGTTGGTGCATCCCGACAAGCTTCACGCGGCCGTACGCCGCGAAACGGCGCTGATCTCGATTCAGCACGCTTCATCCGAAATCGGCACGATCCAGAACATCAAGGAACTGGCAGCCATTGCCGGGGAAGCGGGTGTATTTTTCCACAGCGATGCTGCCGCATCAGCAGGCAATATCCCCGTCGATGTGGTCGATCTGGGCGTCGATGCTCTGACGGTCTCGGCACACAACTTCTATGGTCCCAAAGGTGTCGGTGCGCTCTATCTGCGTCCCGGTGCCAAACTCGAGGCCCAAATCATCGGCGGATTCCAGGAGCGCGGCTACCGTTCGGGCACGGAGAATCTGGCGGGCATAGTGGGCATGGCGAAGGCAGCAGAACTGGCGCTGGCGGAAATGCCCCAACGTCGTGAGCACCTCACCGTACTACAGCAAAGACTCTGGAATGGTCTGTCGCAGAAGTACGAGTTTCTGCACTTCACCGGCCATCCATCGGAGCGTTTACCCGGACATGTCAGTTTCTGGCTAGAATATATCGAGGGTGAATCACTCTTGCTTTTCCTTAATGTTTACGGCATCCAGACCGCTTCCGGGTCGGCTTGTGCCTCGAATATGCGGGGGCAAGATGAACATGATCTTGCGGCGTCGCATGTTCTCACGGCAGTTGGTGTGCCTGCTGAGTATTGTTCCGGTTCACTGACGGTTTCGATGGGCAAGGACAACACCGAAGACGAAGTTGACTATTTCCTTCAGATCTTTCCGCAGGTCGTCGAACGCCTGTTGGCCATGTCTCCCTTGTGGGCCGACAAACTGAAGGGAAAGAATCCATATCAGTGACAACTTGCAGACACTGACCGCGGGAAGATCAATCTCAAATGTGGAAGGGACAGATGCAGCATCGGCTTTTCGGACGTGGACGACACGCTGTATTTCCCACTTATGATAGGAATTGCGTTCAGGTAGAGTTCTAAATAGCCTGAGAAAGTAGTACCAACCAGGCGCATTTTGCTTAAATTATGTTACTATAAGATATGTCCTTGACCGACGTATCTGTAATGGGAGTGATTATGCCTGAAGGTGCTTCACCATATTCCAAAAAAGTGATGGATCATTTCGTCAATCCCCGCAACATGGGAGAGATTGCCGACGCGACCGTCGTGGCGGATGTTGGTAACCCTGCTTGCGGCGACATGATGCGCTTGTACCTCAAGATCGAAAACGGCATCATTGTCGACGCGAAATTCAAAACCTTTGGCTGTGGCGCCGCCATTGCCACCTCCTCAATGCTGACCGAAATGCTCAAAGGCAAGTCGCTGGAGGACGCCAAGTCGATATCGAATCAGGCGGTCGCCGAGGCGCTTGACGGTCTGCCACCGGTCAAGATGCACTGTTCGGTGATGGCCGAAGAGGCGCTGCTCAAGGCGCTGGAGCAGTATAACCGGTCGCAGGAACAGAAGCCCGAAAGCTTCGAAGTATAATCCGATGGAGATATGATATGTCCGACCCCAAACATGAAATCGCGGAAATAATCAAGTTCGGCATCAAGACCGAAATCGAGGGACAGAACTTCTATTCAACGCTGGCGCAGAAAATCCTGCGTCCTGACGCGCGCAAAAAAGTCGAGCAACTGGCAAATGACGAAATGAATCACGAGCGCCGGTTGCGTACTCTTTACGCTAAGTGTGTCGGCAATGAAGTTACAGACTTGCCGTCCCAAGGACTTGGTGTCTTTAAGGATGCTTTCGGTGATAAGCCGCTGGCAGAGAAAGATAAGTTTCGGCTCATCGAGTTGGCTATGGAAGCCGAGCGGTTGTCCGCCAAACATTACAAATCCGGTGAGGACAAAGCCGCCGACAAGGACATTAGAGAAGTCTTCGCCGAGTTGGTCGCCGAAGAAGATAGCCATTATGAGTTGCTTGCCGCCGAGCGTGAATCCTTACGCGGTCATACCGACTGGTTCAGCTATGACGGCTCAGCGATGATGGAGGAATAGAGGCGCCGAATGGCGTCCAGGCAAGCTCAGGGAATGGAGGAGGTAATCGACAATGCCAACAGAAGTTTATGACATCACGATTATCGGCGGTGGGCCGGCGGGACTGTTCGGGTCCTTCTATGCCGGTCTACGTGATGCTAAAACCAAAGTTATCGAAGCGACCAAGGTCCTTGGTGGCGCATTGGTGCATGAATATCCCAACGAAGTGTTGCGTGACGTCGCCGGTTTTGTGCTGATTACCGCCGAAAGACTGGCGGAAAGATTCATCGAGCAGGCGGCAGCGTATGACCATACGATCTGCAAAGGCGAGAAGGTTACGGCGCTGGCCTTTGACAATGCCAAGAAAGTCTGGAAAATCACGACTGACAAAAACGATCATTTCTCCACAACCGTGGTGCTGGCAATCGGCACTTTGCAGAATCTTCAGAAGAAGTACAACGTGTTGCTCGATTCGTTCAAGAAGATTGGCCTCAAAACGAACGAACTTGGTGTCGTCGTCGATGCGCACATGCAAACCAACCTCGCGGGTTTGTTTGCCTGTGGTGATATCATTGCCAAACCCAAAGAGATGAATTTTATCACCATCGCCAGTGCTGAAGCAGCGACAGCAATCAACAACGCCAAGAAATACTGCAATCCCGAAGCGAGTACATTCCCCGGCTATTCGACCGATATCCGCAAAGGGAAGTAGCTGCAAGCTTCTCCGATAAGCTGACAGAATAGGAACCCCACGCCGTCGCTAACGAGGTGGCATCTATCATTGTGGTTTCGACCGGGTCCTTCCGGCGTGATGTCATCGCTACGCTTTCAATTCCGAAGTGCAGGCCGGACAGCGGACCGCCTTGATCGGAATCGTAGAATAGCAATAAACACATTCTTTTGTAACAGGCGCTGCTGCGGGCTTGACTTCCGGACGTTTCAGTTTGTTGATCGCGCGAATCAGCATGAAGACCGCAAACGCAACTATCAGGAAGCTGATCACCGCGTTTATGAACAGACCATAATTGAGAGTCACGGCGCCGGCAGCTTTGGCCTGTGCCACCGATGAATATGGTCCAGCCACGGCTCCATCTCTCAAGGTTACGAAGAGATTGGAGAAATCAACGTTGCCCAGAAGCAACCCGATCGGCGGCATGATCACGTCGGCAACGAGCGAAGTGACAATCCCGCCGAATGCCGCGCCGATGATGATACCGACCGCCATATCGACGACGTTGCCACGCATCGCAAACTCCTTGAACTCTTTCAGCATCGAACCTCCTCTGTTAGCAGGTTAGTGTATCTATGTTACGATGGTTGCTCTCGTCCTCTTGGATGGGTCGGAGCTACCGAGGACTGTTGAAAAATCTCGGAGCGGTCATTGCGAGGAGTCAGGGCGGGTGAGAGAAGGGAGGGGCAATGACGACGAAGCAATCTGCGCGCCTGCATCTGGAGAGCGTAAATCGAGATTGCTTCGTCGTGCTCTCCACCCCACATCAGCACCCAGCACTCCTCGCAATGGCACGGTTTGGGCTTTTTCAACAGTCCCGCCGAGGTGGGAGAGGAGAGAACAGAATCCGATCGTTTTGCAGACACGCAGAGATTTAGCCCCCAAACCCTCGGTATCTCAGAACTTGTTCGTAATCGGCCAGCGACGATCTTTGCCGAAAGCGCGAGGGGTGATTTTGATGCCCGGCGCTGATTGCCGGCGCTTATACTCCGCTGCTCCGACCATCCGGATCACACGTTCCACCGTCTTCCTATCAAATCCGGCGGCGATGATCTCATGATCATTCCAATCAAGCTCGACATACAACCTCAGGATTTCGTCGAGGACTTCGTACGGCGGCAGTGAATCGCTGTCTAACTGGTTGTCCTTCAACTCTGCCGTGGGAGGGCGATCAATGATTTCCTGCGCGATGATTTCTCGTCCCCGAGAACGATTTAGATGCTCGCAGATCTTGTACACCAGCGTCTTGGGGATATCCTTCAACACGGAGAAACCACCAACCATGTCGCCGTAAAGGGTTGTGTAACCGACCGCCGCTTCGGATTTGTTGCTCGTGCTCAGTACCAGATAGCCGAGCTTGTTGGAGAACGCCATCAAGATGTTACCCCGGATGCGTGCCTGCAGGTTCTCCTCGGTCAGACCGGACTTGGAGTCGCGAAAGAGCGGCGCCAGCGTCTCCTCATACTCCTCAAAAAGATCGTCAATCGACACTGTATCCATTCTGATTCCCAGCAGTTGTGCCTGCCGCTTGGCAGCGACACGGGATAGCTCGGAGCTATAACGTGAAGGCAAAAACAACGTAAACACGTTTTCCTTGCCGATCGCATCCACGGCAATCGCGGCGGTTAGCGCCGAGTCGACACCACCGGATAGACCGATAATCGCTTGTCTAAAACCGTTTTTACGGATATAGTCGCGCACACCCAGAGTAACCGCCTGATACACTTCCTCCGCGTCAACCAGCCGCTTTGCGCATTGGGCTTTACGAGCACGACGCGGTCTGCCGACAAACGGCGCTTTCAGTTCCACTTGTTTGACAGCAAAGCCTTGCGCAGGAGTATTATCATCGCCACCGCGAGGCTTCTGCCGACCGCGACGATGTTCTTTGATCTCAGGTATGTCGACGACTAGTAGTTCTTCTGCAAACTGTGCCGCTCTGGCAATTACCTTGCCGGTTGGGTCGATCACCAGTGAGGCGCCGTCAAACACCAGTTCATCCTGTCCGCCGACGGAGTTGATGTAGCCGACATAGCATCGGTTGCTTCGGGCGCGATCCTGCAACATTTCAATCCGCTCCTCCGCCTTGTGCTTGTGGTATGGCGATGAGGAGATATTGAGTATCAATTGTGCTCCAAGCGCTGCCTGCTGTTCGGTAACCCCGGGGCAGACCCAGATATCCTCGCAGATATTGATCCCAATCAGTATCTTGCCGAGATGCAGCAGTGGAACTTCATTGCCCGGTACGAAATAACGCTTTTCATCAAAGACCCCGTAGTTGGGTAAGGCAATCTTGTTGTAGGACAGCAACACTTTACCGCCGCCAATGACCGCGGCCGAATTAAATGCCTTGTTCGACCTCGAACCGGCGTACCCGCAGATGACATTGATCCCCTTACAAACGGTCGAGAGTTTGCGCAAGTACTGGCGGTTTGCGCCGACAAACGCCCTTTTGAGCAGCAAATCCTCCGGCGGATAGCCACAGAGCGCCAGTTCCGGAAAAAGCACGAGGTCGCATTTCCGGGTCTTTGCCTCCGCAATAAAACCGGCAATTTTTTGCGAGTTTCCGTCAAAATCGCCAACGGTAGGATTGATTTGTCCGAGTCCGATCCGGATCATGTTCTCCCCGACAGGTTGATGTCAATTAAGCGATTGTCGGGCAATATGCAACTGGATTGTTCTGAGCGAACGGCTGGCGACGGTAGCATAATCGACCGACGTTGTATATTTGTCTATCTTCCGGTACCTGGCCGGCCGGTTTTTTTTCATCCTTTACCCAGAAATCTATTTACATTGTTAGAAAATCTGTCTATAATTGCGTACTTATGAGTAAAAGAAGACCGTTGATGATTGAGTTGGCAACCCTGCAGGCAGGGAATCTGTGGAAACTTATTCAGCTTTCGGTCGTTTAAGAGATAACATAGCAAACTAAGTTTATGAAGGAGTGAACCGAGCATGAAGATTTCCCGCAAAGCCGACTACGCGCTGCGAGCAGTGTTGTACATTTCCAAGCAGCCGACGGACATACGCAATTCGATCAACGCTATCGCCGAAGCCGAATCCGTGCCGCGCGACTTTCTGGCGAAGATTCTCAAAGAGCTCACCCGCGCCGAGATTCTCAAATCATATCAGGGCGTGCACGGCGGGTACCAGATGGCCAAATCACCCAATCAGGTCAGTGTTCTTGATGTCATCGAATCGATGGATGGTCCACTGGGGATCAACCTTTGCGTTCGTGGCGAAGACGGTTGCGACTGCGATAAATCAGGGCGCTGCACCATGTTCCCGTTCTGGGACAAGCTACAGAAGCAGCTCAAGACCATTCTCAAAAGTGAGACCATGGTGAAGCTTCGCGGCGCCAAGAAGTAGGTTATTGCGTTTTTGCGCAGACGGGTGGTTGTCCTTGCGACAGCCACCCATTTTTTTGTCTTTTTGCCAGCGCCCTAATCAGCAGACCTAGCCGCAGGGAGATAGAATATCGGGACTGTTGGAAAACCTCTGCGTTCAGAATGACAAACTACCAGACTTTCTCAACACTCCCAATATCCGGTGGCGATAACATTGTCTCTGCGGGAATGATGCCTTACATTGCGCGGATTCCGTGTAGCCGGAAAGGGACGTTTTGAGCCGCAACCTGTTCATCCTCGCCTTTGCCACGATCGCCGCCAGTTGGGCCGCGCCTCTTATCCGCCTGTGCCATTCCGATCCGTTAGTGATCGCTGCCTATCGGATGATCTTCGCATCGCTGATATTGTTGCCCGTATACCTGTCGCAGCGGGAGCGAATTGTCCTGCCACGCGGGCACGAGCGCTGGTTGGTCGCCTTGGCGGGAGCATTTCTGGCCGGACACTTTGCTGTCTGGATCACCGCACTGACGCTGACCTCCGTATCGAGCGCCACGGTGCTGGTGACGGTCCAGCCGCTGTTTCTGACGGTTCTGGCGCACGTGATCCTAAAAGAGCGAGTCGACAAATGGGGTTATCTCGCGATCGTGCTGGCGTTGACCGGCGCGGCGCTGATTAGTTGGGGAGATTTTCGGTTATCGGAAGGACATCTGGTCGGCGACCTGCTGGCGCTGTCAGGTGCGATTTTGGCCGCATTCTATCTCTTGATCGGGCGCACGCTGGTGGGCAAACTCGGCACGATCAACTACACTATGCCGCTCTACGCAACTTCGGCGCTGCTCTTGACAGTCATGATGTTCATATTTGGCAAGACGCACCTGCCCGGACAGACACACGACTACTTCTGGTTTGTCCTGCTGGCTTTCGTTCCCACCCTGCTCGGGCACTCACTGTACAATTACTCGCTCAAGCATTTCAAAGCACATTTGGTAGGGACTATGAATCTCGGCGAACCGATCATGGCAAGTGTCTGGGCGCTGATGCTGTTCGGAGAGTCGCCAACATTGATGACCGTGCTGGGAGCCGCGCTGATCTTCGCGGCAATTGCGTTTTCTTTCGGCCACGAGCGGAAAGTTTCGCCTTGACGAAACCCTGCCGGCATGTATCTTGACATCGCCACGTGCGCCAATCGGGCAAGTGTTTGCCTGATTGGATGTCGTAAGTATGGGGCAGTAGCTCAGTTGGGAGAGCGGTACGTTCGCAACGTACAGGTCGGCGGTTCGATCCCGCTCTGCTCCATTTTGATTCCCGCTTTTTCCGGGGAAGGCCACTGTGTTCAATCCTAAGAAATTCCAGTAGAGTTGACGGATGTCCACTCGCGACATATTGCAGATACTAGCCTATGTCATTGCACTTATCGTGCTGGCTCCAATCCTGGGGCAGTTTATGGCGAGAGTATTTACCGGCCAACCTCATGTTCTCTCGCGTCCATTGGGATGGCTGGAGCGGAATGCTTATAGACTCTGCGGCATAAGCGCAGACCATGAAATGTCATGGAAACAGTATGCCGCGTCTCTCTTGTGGTTTAATGGCCTTGGATTCTTGATCGTATTTATTCTCCAAATCACGCAACATGGGCTGCCGCTGAATCCACAGCACCTGCCCAACGTCCCCTGGGCGCTCTCTTTCAACACAGCGGTCAGTTTCATGACCAACACCAACTGGCAATCATATGCGGGAGAAACCACCCTCAGTTATCTGACTCAAATGGTCGGTCTGAC
>JAPLUP010000179.1 GCA_026397575.1 Candidatus Zixiibacteriota bacterium | reverse complement strand
CTTATGGGACAGCCTCTTTGCTCCCGCCCGCTATCAATCCCGGCGTATAAGGAAGTCGGGTAGATTTCCGAGTTGTCGTTGCGCGGTGTATTGCGGCAATCCATACTTAGTGTTCACAGGCGACAGCCGGAGAGAGTGATGATAACAATCGAAAACAGTTTGTTGGTGATTGTCGACGTACAGGGGACACTGGCGCAACTAATGTTTGAGAAGGAGAAGCTGATCGCCAATCTAGTGCGAATGGTAAAAGGCGCACAGATTCTCGGTATCCCCATTCTCTGGAACGAGCAGAACCCCGCAGGCCTCGGTGGCACTATTTCGGAGCTAACGGAACTGCTGACCACATTGCAGCCGCAGTCCAAAATGACATTCAGTTGTTGCGGAAATCCGACGTTCATGGAGGAATTGCGCCGGTCAGGTCGGCGGCAAGTGCTACTGGTCGGGATCGAGGCACACATTTGTGTCTATCAGACCGCCGCCGAGTTGCTGCAGCAGGGTTATGACGTACATCTGGTCGGCGACGCGGTCTCATCGCGAGCACTGGAGAACAAACAGGTTGGGATCGAACGCATAAGGTCCCACGGGGCAGTGATTACGAGCACCGAGATGACATTGTTCGAGCTTCTCCGCACCGCCGATCATTCACGTTTCCGAGAAATCAGCCGATTGGTGAAATGACTGCGACCGCGGGAATAGCCGGGTGATGAGTGGTAGTGCACGTACATGGATGACAAATATCTGCCGGGAAAGTCTGTGTCGGTATCTGAGAGGGAAACGTACAGATGATTGAGCCGATCGAGCCGTTGCGACGTTTCTGGCACACGCTGATTCCGCTGCCGGTGAAGTACGGAAGCGAATTTCGCCGCACATTCGAATTTTTGCAGAAAAGCCAGCACGGCAGCCGCGAAGAGATCGAAAGTTATCAGTGGCAACGTATCCAAGCGTTGGTGATCTATGCCTACATACATGTGCCATACTATCACCAGACGTTCGATCGGGCCGGTATTCACCCACAGGATATCAAAACTCGCGACGACTACCGACGCCTTCCAGTGCTATACAAGGAGGATGTCGTCGAGAATTTCGAACTGCTTAAGTCAGACGAATTCGAGAAACTTGCTCCGATCAGTACCGTGACGAGTTCCTCCACGAGAGACGGCCTGAGATTATACCGTTCTGAGCACAGCGAGATTTTTCGCAAAGCCATCGTTTGGCGACATTTCTTTAACATCGGTTTTCGCTATCGTGAACGACGCGCTCAGCTAACTGTACCGCTCAACTTTGCCCGCAACATGTATGAGATGCCGGTGGACTACAACGAGAACATGCTAATGATTGATTCCCGCGCCATCACGCTGGAGTTCGCTCCGCAGATTTATCGCCGGCTTCAGGCTTTCAGGCCTAAGATGCTTTTCTGCCAGCCAAGTAATGCTGTCATGTTTGTCGAGTATTGCAGGCAGAAGGGGCTCCCGCCGTTGTCGATACCAATTGTCTACGTACTCGGCGAAAAAGTCTATCCGGAATACCATGAAATCATTGCCAACTACTTCAGGGGCGGAATTGTGCAGTTTTACGGCAATCGGGAGAACACGGCCTCGGCGGGAGATTTGGAAGATGGTCGAATGTATATCAACTACGATTTCTGCTATCTTGAGTTCGAGTCTACCGATGGTGACCCAGTGCTGGGGCAACCTGCTGACATCATCTCGACCGCTCTGGAGAACTATGCGTTCCCGCTGATTCGCTACCACACGGAGGATGTCGGCGTGCTGCACGGCCACCCGGATGGCGCTTTGCGCAACTTCCCGGTGATGGAAATCGTCGGTGGGCGAGGCAAGGACCTGCTGCTTACCCGCAATGGACTGATTCTACCGCAAACCAATCCGTTCCTCAAGAGCATCAAGTTCGATCGTTACAAGCGCATTCAGCTTGAACAGAAATCGCTGGATGATTTGGTCGTTCGGGTCGTCCCGACTTCCGCGTTCGACGCCGACAGCGATCGCCAGTTGCTGGAATCCTCGTTTACAAAATACTTCGACGGGCAATTTAAGATTGCAGTCGAAGTAGTCGAGGAGATTAGTCGCACCAGCGCCGGCAAGAACCGGTACGTCATCTCTGACATCGCCATTAGGCATCTGCGCGAATCGCTGCCGAAAAAGTGACGGTCTCAGCCTCTTGCATTGTGGCTTCAGGCAACCTTCCCCGCCCATAGAAACATTAGGCGCTCCGGCGCGGGACTCATGGGTCGGAGTTTTAGATTGACCTCCGATACGAGCGAAGGCTAACTTGCGTTGGAGAGTGAAGAGCCAATGTCCAAACGCGAATACCTCTTTGCCGAACTGCACGTCGATAGGGCGGTTTTAGAGCGCTTCAGCCAAGAGATGTCGGCCTATTATGATGATGAAGAGCTATCGGCCAAGCACAATTACTACTGCTCGTTCAAGCGCAAGCTGCTTTGGCATATTCGTCATTCGTTGTCCGCACGCCAGCGCCAGGCGCTACTACTCATACTATCCGGCAAGACCGAGCGTGACGCAGCCGCCAGTATGGGAATATCCCAACAGGTAGTGCATATTTATAAAGCGCGCGCCATTAATAAGTTACGCGATAAGTTTCAAGCCTAAAGTGTATGTCAAAAGACTAAATAGTGGAAGGTTCACGCCTCACTCTTGGACCGCCACTGTTTCCGTAACTTGAATCAAGAAAAGGGCATGGCTGAGACTGCATCCATGAGAATGCTGGCTTCACCAAACGTTCAATGGAGGTATTGTCATGCCACGACCAAAGGCCAAAACCGAGCATGCCTGTTTGGGCGAAAAGGACATCTGGCATCCGTACGAGCTGCAGTCCATGAAAACATGGAAGTTCATCAAGATCGTTAACAGGATCTTGCAAGGCGACTACAGCTTGCTGGACACGTCCCACTGTGCAACGACGATCGAGATCTGAGACTGGCTGAATTCCCTCCTCGTGAACCTTCCAAACAAGGCCAGTCTGGCCTGATGTCTGCCAATTGACTTCGGGTCCCTCCGGCATAGACCGCAGCACGGACGCTTACCTGATCGCCGTGCGGGAGAAGGGAATTCCTACAACTCGCAGGCTGCGTTATCATGTCCGCATCTCCTTTTTCCGATATACTGATAAGATGGTCTGCGCGAAGGAACTACGCAGGTCGGGTAAGCTGTTGCCAAGTTGGCACTTGACCTAAGAAGAGAAAGAGCCAAATTACGTTGGCGTCGGTACCTGTCTTGATGCCACAGATTACATACCTAGGGTTGACTTGCATGATTCGGATTGCACGAGTGAAACGCATCCTTTTGTTCGCGACCACTTTTGTGTTTTTGGCGCTGGCTTCGTGGACTTCTGGCTCATCGACATCCTTGATCGAACAGGATGCCAGGCTGGGGATCATCAGCCCGGGTGAAGCGACGATTTACAAGGCGCTCGCCATTGTTCGTCCTGAGGCGCTGCCAACGAAATATCGTGGCGCCACAACTGTCCCGGGTAAGTGCGCGACAGATGCAGTCAGGGAAGCGATGAAGGTCATTCTGTCTGATCCTGATCGATATAAGTCGTACAAAGAAGTTATGTCACGGCCGGTCACGCAGGTGGCTTATCAGTCAGGGATGGGCTATTTCTGGCTTCACTATGATACGACCGGCAACAACGCGGTGCCGGCGATCGATGCCGATCACGATGGAGTGCCTGATTTTGTCGAGCGTGCCGGTATAATTGCCGATTCCTGCTGGCGCTATGACGTGAACGACCTTGGCCACCTGCCTCCACCGTCCGACGCTACTCTGGGAGGGGGCATCAACAAATATGACATCTATTTTCAGAGAGTCAATGTGTACGGTTACACTCAATCGGAATTGCCCGGTCCGAACGCATGGAACGATTACTCTTCTCACATCGTTGTCCACTGCGACTTCGCAGGATTCCCGCCCAATCAGGATCCGGAAGGATACGCGCTTGGGGCTCTTAAGGTGACGCTTGCTCATGAGTTCTACCATGCCGTTCAGTTTGCCTATGACGTGGGTGAGGAGATCTACTTCATGGAGGGATCTGCGACTTGGATGGAGGATATGGTATGTCCAGAGGTTAACGACAACTATAACTACCTGCCATATTTCTACACGGTTCCTCAAGTGGGTTTGGAGGAAACCGGCAATCATGAGTACGCTGCCTTTGTTTGGCCCAAGTTCCTTCAGGAGAGATTCGGCCCTAAGGTACTACGCGATATTTGGACCGAATGTCGCTTCAACTCGGCAATTGGCGCTTGGTACCACGTACTGGATACTCTGGGAAGCAGTCTCGAGGACGAGTTTATTCGGTTCCTGATCTGGAACTATCACACCGGCGATCGAGCAACCTCCGGCACTTTCGCATCGGGTGCCGACTATCCACAAGTGCACGTTATGCGGTATTCCGAAACCATTCCCGACTCGAATCGAAATTCAACCGAACCGCCGGAGCCGTTTGCATCCAACTACGTCGTGATCAACAACTATAGTGGCGTGCGCGGCATTCTGACCTTCGACTTCACCGGCTTGGTTACCGCCACTTGGGGTCTGGGGTATGTCGTCGACTATGGCTCGGGTCGATACGTTGACTCTATTCAGACTGCGTTTCAGGGAACCAGCGCCAAAATCTACATTCCTCATTTCGAGAATGTGCTTCGCGTCATTTTCATTCCGGGAGTTACATCCAGCTACGGATCTGCATACAATTACTCGTATAGTCTGTACTGGAAACTGCCGGGCGATTTCAACAACGACGGCTCGATTGATGTTTCAGACGCGGTAGCAGGGATTCGGTACATTTTTAGCGGTGGCCCGCCTCCAGAGCCGCGGGAAGCTATGGATGCCAACTGTGATGGCAACAATGACATAAGCGACGTAACTTACTTGATCGGATTTGTCTTCAATGGCGGCCCAGCGCCGTGTCGATAGAAACAGGATGCAACTAGAAGTTGATTGGAGGAAGATTTGCTTAGACGCTTTTGGGGCCTGGTTTGTCTGACGGCTTTGTTTACATCGTCACTTTTTGCCGCAAGCTCATCATATCAAATCATTGAACAGGCGTATCAGCAGGGCACTGTAACGGCTGAGGAGAAGCTGCTATTGGAGGTCCAATCGGTCAAGAACCCTTCGTCATTGCCAGTGCAGTTTCAATCCTCGGTCGTCGAGACTCAAAAATGCGCCACCGATATCCTGCTTGAAGCACAACGGACATGGAACGAGATCAGCGTTTCTGGTCAGTTGGCGTTGAAAGCTCTGCTGGTGCGGCCGTCGGCGACATACACGTATGACAGCCCCGGAGGTAAATTCAAGATTCATTACAGTACTTCCGGTTCCAACGCCGTGCCTACGTCTGATGTCGCGCCAGCCAACGGTATTCCCGACTACGTCGAATGGCTGGCTAATTATTCTGACAGTTCCTATCGCGCGGAGGTCATTACTCTCGCTCAATTCGAGCCGCCATCGGACGGTACTTTGGGGGGGGACTCCAGATATGACATTTATACTGAGGAAATGGGTTATTACGGCTATACGCAGTCAGAAGGAGCGGGACCAAATCCCTGGAATGACGCCTACAGCTACATTTCCGTGCACCGCAATTTCATCGGATTCCCACCAAATGACGATCCCGACGGCGATCAGAAGGGCGCCGCCAAAGTGACGATCGCCCATGAGTACTACCACGCCATTCAATTCGCTTACGACTACACTGAAGATGTTTGGTTCATGGAGGCATCGTCCACTTGGATGGAAGATTATGTCTTTGATCCGGTCAACGACAACTACAATTATTTTCCCGACTGGTTTAGCTACCCTGACTATGCACTCAATTCCACGGCTATTCTTCACGTATACGCGGCATTTATCTGGCCGAAGTACCTCTCGCAGAATTTCGGCGACACGATCATGCCGGAACTCTGGAACCAGTGCATCACTGCCACTTCCTATCCGGCGTTGACTTCGGTTCTTAGTACCCACGGAACGACTTTCAGCGCCCAGTTTGCAGAATTCTGTGTCTGGAACTTTATCACCGGTTCGCGCAACGACGGCAACCACTATGAAGAAGCCGTATCCTATCCGCTGATCAAAACGGTCAGGACGCACACCACCTATCCCGTGTCCGCTCAAGGGCCGGTTTCCGGCTCCGCTCCTGATGCGATGGGGGCGAACTACATAGTGTTCAACCTGCCCAGTGGCTCCGGCGAGTTCACCGTAACTTTCAATGGTGACAACAGCACACCCTGGATCGCCAAGTTCCTCGCGTGGAAGGCAGGCGTCAATGATCTCTATCAAGAGACGCAGTTGTCTTTAGACGCAAATGGCGACGGTTCCTACACGCTTACTAATCCGCAAGATTTCACTAATGCCGTTCTCGTGATTTGTAACGTCAGTCAGTCTCTCAACGACCGTAGCTATAGCTACGGCGCGAGCTTCGTCGCCGCGCCGCAATATGCTGTGTCTGTCAATGCCGTAGCGGACGACAGCGTTTATTCGCACGAGTCCACAACCCTCCGGTTCAGCGTGCATAATGTCGGCACACTGTCTGAGACTTTCGATCTTGCCGCTGCCGACAACCTCGGCTGGAACCCTGTGCCATCGAGCGCGAGTGTGTCGCTTGCCCCTGGTGCATCACAAGCGGTTTCGGTCTCGGTGGCCTGTCCGCCGCTAACTTTTGCCGGCACTTTCGATACCGTGCTCCTTACGGCGACCGGGAGGTCGATGATCGGCGTCGCCGACACCGATACGGCAACAACGCTCGTGTTCATACAGCCGGGGGATGCCGACAATAGCGGCGCCATCGATATCAGCGATGTTGTTTATCTGATAGCCTTCATTTTTAGTGGAGGTCCGGCGCCTGTGCCTGTCGCTGCAGCAGGTGATGCTGACTGCAGTGGCACGGTTGACATTTCTGACGCCGTGTTTCTGATCGCCTATATCTTCAGCGGCGGTCCACAACCACCGTGTAGTCCGTTCTAGTGGGACTGTTGAAAAACCTCGGAATTGGCATTGCGAGGAGTCAGGGTGGGTGGAGAGGGTAGGGGCAATGACGACGAAGCAATCTGCGCGTGTGCATCTGGAGAGCGCAAATCGAGATTGCTTCGTCGTGCTCCACACACTGCATCACCTCTCCGCACTCCTCGCAATGACACGGTCTGGACTTTTTCGACAGTCCCCAGTCAGACGGCGCGTTTTTGATTTTCGACGCTCGCCCTCCTCTCGTGTAGAGAGTGGCGAGCGTTTCTGTTTGCAAGTGAATTCACTTCCATGCTATGCTTAGGCTTTTTTTGTTGACTCCAGCGCCACTCTCGGTATTCATAACTCTCGTATTTTCAAACGAATAGAAGCGTACAAAGGTTATGGATCTTAAACAACTCGGGAAATACGAAATTATTGACAAGCTGGGTGAGGGGGGCTTCGGAGCCGTCTATCTCGCCAACAACACGCGGCTGAAGAAGCGTGTGGCGCTCAAGGTCCTACATCCGCAGGTGGCTTCCGATGAGATGTTGGCGGCTTACTTCGAAAGAGAGGCCTTGGCACTGGCGCGATTAGAGCACACTCACATCGTGCGCGTTTTCGACTATGACCAGATCGACGGTGTCAGCTTCATTGTGATGGAGTACATCGACGGCACCACACTGGATCGGCTGTTGCGCGATCAGCGTGCCTTTGCGCTTGACGAAATTGTGTCGATTTTTCGACAGCTTCTCTCGGCACTCGGTTACGCGCATGAAAACGGCGTAATTCATCGTGACATCAAACCATCGAACATCATGCTTACCGGCAGCGGCGAGGTCAAGATCGCCGATTTTGGCATTGCCAAGGTCGCCGGCGCTGCTAAGTTAACTCGCACCGGCACGGGCGCCGGTTCGCTCTTGTATATGTCTCCGGAACAGATCAAAGGCACGAACATCGACAACCGTAGTGACATCTATTCCGTTGGCGTAACGCTCTATCAGGTCGTCGCCGGACGGACACCTTTCGAAGCGGATTCGGATTATGAAATCATGACCGGTCATCTCGAAAGAGCGCCCCTTGCGCCCAGTCAGTTCAAGGGGAACGTTTCCAGGGATCTGGAGGAGGTTATTCTGAAGGCGATCGAGAAAAAGCCGGAGATGAGATTTCAAAATGCTCAGGAGATGTCGGAAGCTTTGTCTCGGATCAAATCGGGGTCAGAGATTACCGTTGTCGCCAGGGATAACCAGTTCGCCAAAACGATTGCGGTTCCGAAACATCCCAAGGTCGCCACTACTAAGACGAGGATGTTGATTTCGGTCTTGGCCGCTTTCGCAGTCATTGTCGTGGCTGTCATCTGGATGCTGCTACCGCGCGACAAACCGAATCCGCCCAGCGCACAAACGTTCGCCGATTCGCTTGCGACAGCCGAGCGTCTGTTCAGATCAGGGGGCCATTTTGCTGAAGCTGCCGCACTGTTTTCGGTCTTGAGGAATTCCTCGAGCGCCAACCAGATTGACAGGAACAGAGCGCTACTCTGGGAAGCGCAGTCAAAAGCGATGGATGGTGATTCCGTAGCTGCCTTCAGTCTGTTCGCCGAGTTGCAACGCGTCGACCCGCCGACAGACGTTGAGGACAGCTGGCCCAGAAAAGCTTCAAGATTGTGGGAGAGTTTCCAGAAATATGCGTCAGACACCATAGGTGCTAGGCGGAAGGGCACGCTGACCGACGCTGCTGCCGGCAGAACGAACCCCCCTCTTCAACAGACGTCGGTGCCGGCCGCGACGGGAAGCGTGGTGGTGACGGTGGACAACTATGAGAGATTTGAACCAGTGACCGTTATCTTCGACGGCAAGAGTGAGCGCTATCAAGGGAGCCCACTGGTGTTTGAAAAGCTGGCCGCTGGAATGATTGAAGTGACTTTAGTAACTGATATGGGCAGGCTAACAAAGCAGGTGCAAATTCAGAACGATCGTAAAGAATGTTCATTCACTCTCAGCGAGCGCCAGACCAGCAAATTGACTGTGACCTCGCTGGTAGCCGACAATCCCGATGACATCGTGCCAGCGCAAGTTTATATTGATAATGAAAAGATCGAAGACGGAGAGACACCATTCTCGGTCACGCGGATGAACGGATCACACAAAGTCTGGGTGGAACACGAAAAATATCGCACCGAGGGCAAGCCCAGATTCGTGACTTTGAGCGGTGACACGCAGATTGAGTTTGTTTTGAGGAAAAAATGAAATCGGTTGCGCTTAAATATGAAGACATGTAAGTTTCAGTAAAGGAGCAAATTATGAGAACAACAATCATTGGTTTACTGGCAGGTTTCCTGTTTGCTCTGCCGCTTCTCGCACAGGAGAACGCCGCCGGGGAAATCAAGAACATCACTGAGCTTTATCGCAAGGGGCAGTTTAGTGATGCTGTTATCAAGGCGACGGGTTTGCTCGCCGAACCCGCGTTGTCCAAGAGTGACAGCATTCTGACGATCCGTTGGCTTTCCAAGGCGGCAGCGCAGAACAAACAGGCGGATTTGGCACAGCAGTATCTGGCGACCCTGGTGAAAATGGACCCCAACACTGATTTTGATGGTGACAAGGAGCCGGTGCCTTTTCGTAAGGTCTGGTTCAAGTTTATCGGTGATACGAAGTTTGTGCCCGGTCAAAGACAGAACAAACTGAGTGTCGCCGTAGTCGAGTTTGACAATGGTTCGTTTCAGGATGCCGACAAGGTCAAGAACGTGGGAATCGGCATTGCCGCAATGCTGCGTTACGATCTGGAGTCTTCCGGTGCTGTCTATTCGCCGTCGCGCGAACACTTCAATTACCTGCTGGATGAGCTCAAGCTCTCGCAGACCGAATTGGCTGACAAAGATCAGAAGCTTCAGGTCGGCAAGGTGATTGGCGCCCAGAATTTCATTTTCGGGACGTTCTTTAACATGTCCGGCAACAAATTTCGCATCGATGCACGTGTCATTGAAACCGAGACCACCCTGCCGAAAAAGCAGTTTACGATTGAAGGTAAGGCAAGTGATATCGGCAAGTTGACCGTCGACTTGACCAAACAGATATTGGCCTATTTCAGTGTCGAGGCCGAGGCGATTAAGAAGGCCGGCGCCAACATTCCCAATGTCAATCTGGCCGCGCTAAACGAGTATTCCCGAGGGGTTGCTTACGAGGAAAAAGGACAAATGGATCTGGCGAAGAAGGCATACGCCCAAGCGATCAAGATTTCTCCGAGTTTTGCCCTCGCAATTGATCGGCAGCAGCGCGTGGAATTGGAGCAGAAATCGGACAATCAATAAGAGCGGGGTTCTCCGTCTGGTGTGTCACCGTGCTTGTCGCGGTGTTGCTCTCGGTGCCGTCGATCTCTGCCGGTGACGCCGGCTCCACAAAGCCGGTCGAGGTCGAGAAGTCGGTCGAGCGCTACAAGGCACAACTGGAGAAATCACCGAACAAAGCTGAACTCTGGCGCAAGCTGGGAATTTCCTATTTCCAGCTTGAGCGCTATGACGAAGCTCTGACCGCGCTGACCAAGGCCAGTACGCTTGATCCCAACGATGCCACCAGCGTCGTCTATCGCGGCATGATTCATGAACAAAAGGGGCAACTTGATCAGGCGAAGAACCTTTACCAAAGTTACATTGCGTTCGGCAAACAGGATCGACTGACGCAGGAAGTCAGGTATCGGCTCAGGTGGATCGAAGATAATGAGCTTCAGAAGGTAGTCGATCAGGCGGTCCGCAACGAGAAAAACGTCAAGATCTCCGAGATCCCTAAGAACAGTGTAGCGATCATTCGCTTTAATGTTGACTCACTCTCGCCCCAGCTTAAACCACTTGGACGCGGGCTGGCGGAGTTGGTCTACACCGACCTATCTCACGTTCCCGATCTGAAACTGGTTGAACGCTTGGAACTGACGCGCTTGCAGGACGAATTGAAGCTGAATCAATCAGAGTTTAGCGACAAGTTCTACGCGCCGCGCATCGGCAAGATTGTCGGCGCCGCCAAGATTATTACCGGACAAGTGACGCAAGTAGATGGCGAGCGTGTTGGCATTGACTGCGGCATTATAGATGTTGGACCCGGGCTGGCGGAGTATCCCGGCCGTCAGGAGGGCAAACTAGCCGAGGCATTTGCCATGCAGAAGAAGCTGGTAATGTCGATCATTCAAAAACTCGGCTATGAGATCACTCCGGCAATCAAGAACCGGATCGCCAAATCCCCCACCGAGTCGTTCTTGGCGCTGCTGGCGTTTTCGCGCGGACTTGATTATGCCGATCAAGGTCTGTATCCGCTGGCGGAGGCGGAATTCAAGACGGCGTTGGCGGAGGATCCGCATTTTGACCTCGCCAAGCAGCAGCTTGATCGATACTCCGGTTTGTCGAATTACAGTGGCACCATGAAGCCGTTGTCGCAAATCACCGGTCTGGTTACGCAGGAGTCGACCACTGAGGACAACAAAGAAAACAACAAGGGAGAAATCATTCAGCGCCTTCAGGATGCCACACGCGGCGCGACTCCTGCAGAAGACACGCCTTACACAACACCGCAGGCGTCTCGCGGTAGGGTAGTCGTTACTGGGAGGACTGATCGTTGATGACCGGCCGTCATTTTGCCGTATTGGTTTCGTTGTTCTTGGCCTTGGTAATGTCGCCGCTTGCCGAAGCGCAAATCATCTATGGCTCGCCACCAAGCATCAACGGCCGAATCATTTATCAACACTGGAAATTGACGGCTGGCAACGGCGGTAAAGACACGATTATGACTCAGGTTGTTGCTCCAATCTCTGTCTTTGTGCCCGTGGCGCCGCACTGGGAACTGCATCTCAATGGCGCTCTAAGCCGCTCGAAGCTTGACTATGGAAATACTGCCACTAACGTCTCTTCGCTCGGACTGACCACCTTGCGTGTGTTTCATTCGTTCTCCGAGGATCGTCTGTTTGCGGCTGCGGGAGTGATCCTGCCGACCGGCAAAACCGGCTATAACTCCACCCAGGCGGCTGTTGCTCAGTTGATCGCTGACGACTATCTCAACGTACCTCTCAAGCAACTCGGAGGTGGCCTCGGTCTAATTCTGCAGGTCGGCGGTGCTTCGCAGCACGAGTGGCTGCTTTACGGTGGTTCAATCGGCTACACGTATGCCGGCAGTTACACTTATCTGAAGGACGAAGACAGTTACAATCCCGGCGACGAAATTGTTGTTCAGGGCTCCGCGAGCGCCGTTGGCAGAATGAGCAGCCTTGATTTCGACTTGTCCTACAAGGTCTATGCTGCTGACAAGATCGGCTCGGAGCAGATCTTCAAAGCCGGTGGCATTGCCAGTGCCGTGCTTACCGGCAAATACAGCTTCCATGACGGGACGCTCTCTGCCATGCTGGCAGAAATCCTGCGCAGCAAAAACTCGCTGCAATTCGGCAGTGCTTTGCGCACGGAAGATCGACAGTCCAACGCCAATAAGACGATACTTGGTGGCAGCGCAACCTATGCTTTTATGCCACAATGGAGCTT
>JAPLUP010000693.1 GCA_026397575.1 Candidatus Zixiibacteriota bacterium | reverse complement strand
TGCCCCATTATTCCTCGCCACAATTGCCAGTTTGTTCGCTGTCCGCGGTATTGAGAAGGAGAGTTGTTGCAACCTACTACTCGTTCTGCCATGTGTTCAGGTCATCCCGGCCACATTCTTTCAGTGGACCTTCTTCGATTTCCTCTATATAGCCATAGCTTGGGCTGTACTGCTGTTCATGGTCGCTGTACTGAGCTGTGTTGGAAGGCACGTCGGAGGCGGCACCCGAAAAACTTTTGTTCTCATACTTTGCTTAATGCTCGCAGGCGTGGTAAACTGCGCGAGAGACCACATTCGATACGAGGCAGCCCAAAACTATTTTTTCATTTCCAGACTACCTAAATACTGGGTTGATTCGGCTAAGGTCGTCGACACTCCTACAGTTCCTCGAAGAATAGCCGTAACCGCAGGGCCCAGACAAATCGGGAACCACTGGTTTATTTACATGTTTTTGGGCAGGTCATTGCAGAATAGGGTAGAATATGTCTCCCCCTCGGCTTTGGGTAATTCGATTGATCTTCGATCCATGTTCCCATGCACCGACATAGGAGATTATCGATTGTGGCTGGCGCTTCTCCATGACCGTGGGATAACGGAGATCATGAGCTTTTTCCCCAGGTCTATTGAATTTGAATGGATGCGAAAACACCCTGAGTCGTTCGATCCCGTGATACAGGGTGCGGACTTTGGTCTGTTTCGACTACGGAGCAAGGCTTATTTGTAGAACAGTGTGACCATACGCATTTCAGACTGGATGTCATACCACAATGCTGTGGGGCTTCATCACGCTGTTTCGCCGGCTAGTTTCTAACATGGGGAAAGGAAACGACCTCTGTCACGGGGTCCCAACACAAAGTCGGACAGACACCAGGAGAGGCTATTACCTTTTTCTCCTTGACCCGTCCGAAATCTACAATGCGGAAAGCCAAGACCGAGAGTTGCAGATTGCCTTGCAGTAGGAGATTCAGATGCTCACCGTCGCTCTGATTGGTTGCGGTCAGTGGGGGCCGAACTTGGCTCGTATTTTCCATACCGACAGTAGGAGTCGCTTGAAATATGTGTGCGATCTGGACGACAGTCGATCCGGCTTGCTAGCCCATAGGCTAAGAGGCGTCACTATAGCCAGGGACATTCATCAGATCTTGGATGATGAAGAAATAGATGCAATAGTAATTGCAACTCCTCTGGTCACACATTATGAGATCGTGAAGGCATCCCTGGAAGCTGGAAAACACGTTCTTGTCGAAAAACCTCTGGCTCCGGAATTCGTTCAGGCGTTGGAACTTACTGAATTGGCCAAATCAAACAACAAAATCTTGATGGTCGGCTACGTATTTTTGTTCAACCCGGGGATTCTAAAAGCCAAAGAATGCCTTACCACAGGCGTGCTGGGGGAACTCCGTTACATTCAGGCGATCAGGACGAGTCTTGGTCCAATCAGGTTCGATACCAACGCACTGTGGGATTTGGCGTCACATGACATCTCAATTATGTTGTACTGTGTGGCGGATAATCCAGTATTCGTAAGTGGTGTGGGCGGCTATTTTACGGGGAATCCTCGTGCAGACATAGTTTCGGCAAGTATAAAATTCGACAATGGAAGCATGGGTTTTCTATATTCCAGTTGGATTGATCCGTGTAAAGTAAGAAGGGCGACCTTCGTTGGAGAAGAAAAAATGTTGCTGTTCGATGACATGTCACCATTTGAATCCATTAAGATTTTTGATAAAGGAGTGGAGAGGGGAGACTTATTGGATACTTATGGGGTCCATCGAATGGGGATTAGGGTGGGGGATATTCTCTTGCCGCGACTGGAGCCCATTGAACCTCTCAATAATGAATGTTGCGCATTCATAGATGCGTGTCTCAAAAGTGTTACCAATCCGGCAATTGGAGATCTTCCCCTCAGAGTGACGGCGATTCTTGAATCGATAGACAAATCAATAATTCAAGATGGTGCTCCCGTTGAAGTCGAAACGGACCTGTTCAATTAATGCCGACCCGGTCTCAAACAGGAACTTTGATGAGATGCGCAGTGCGTGGCGATGAGCTTGCCTGTCCGCGTTCCTTACAGTCCTGGAGGCAAAAGACTTCCTGTCCGAGACATACACAGACCTGTGAGCCTCAAAGTTATCTTCAGTGTGAAGGGGGTCGCGAAAATGGCGCAAATCCCGCTAGTGGATCTCCGGGCACAGTTTGGACAGTTACGGGCCGAGATCGAAGAAAGCATTTTATCGGTAATAGAAACCTCTGATTTCATCCTTGGCCAACAAGTTTCGTTTCTGGAAGAGGAATTCGCTCGCTATGTAGGTGCTCGATTTGCCGTCGGCGTATCTTCCGGCACCGACGCTCTCGTGTTGCTCCTGAAAGCATGCCGCATTGGTCCGGGAGATGAAGTGATTGTCCCCGCACATACTTTTGTTGCGACTGCTTTTGCCGTTTCGCTTGTGGGAGCCAAACCGGTCTTTTCAGACATCAACGAACACGATTCAAATGTTGACGTATCAAAAATACCGGATGTTATTTCCGAAAGGACCAAAGCGATCTTGCCGGTTCATCTTTACGGTCGGATGGCTGACATGGAGGGCTTGCAACGTATTGCGGACCGCAGTGGGCTGCTTCTCATCGAAGACGCATGTCAAGCTCACGGCGCTTCTTACAACGGAAAGAAAGCGGGTTG
>JAPLUP010000492.1 GCA_026397575.1 Candidatus Zixiibacteriota bacterium | reverse complement strand
GGTTAGGAATAAATCTCGAAGGCAAAGAAACTCGCTTTGGTACAGTGAACAGCATCCTCTGGTCCGTATCCACAACTGCCGCATCCAACGGTTCGGTCAACGCCATGCATTCGAGCCTTTCGCCGATAGCCGGGGGTGTCGCTATGTTCAACATCATGCTAGGCGAGATCATCTTCGGCGGAGTCGGCGCGGGAATGTACGGCATTCTCTTGCACGTTCTGCTGACCGTTTTTCTCGCCGGCCTCATGGTCGGTCGAACGCCTGAATATCTTGGAAAGAAGATCGAGGCACGAGAAATACGGATGACCATACTTGGAATTCTCATTCCGAATGCGGTGATCTTGCTCGGGGCCGGGATAGCCTGTGTTCTGCCAATCGCCCTTTCAAGCTTGGCAAATCAAGGGCCGCACGGCCTCAGCGAAATACTATATGCCTTCTCATCTGCGGCCGGGAATAACGGCAGTGCCTTTGCCGGGTTGAACGCCAACACGGATTTCTACAACATTGTACTGGGTATTGCTATGCTTGTAGGCAGGTTTGCGGTCATTTTGCCGTGTCTCGTCATTGCCGGAAGCCTGGCGTCGAAAAAAGTATCTCCGCCATCCGCCGGCACCTTTGCGACCGATAATAGCACGTTCGCGGTTCTCCTGATTGGAGTGATCACTATTGTCGGCGCGCTGACGTTCCTGCCTGCGCTTGGGCTTGGTCCAGTTATTGAGCACTTCCTAATGATCGCCGGACGGATTTTCTAAGGAGCTACATGGCGAAATCCAGTACAGGACTATTTGATCGAGCTCTGCTTGGTCCGGCAATCAAAGACTCGTTTCGGAAGCTTCATCCGAGGACCGAAATGCGTAACCCCGTCATGTTTGTCGCTTTCATCGGAGCGATCTTGACAACAGTAGCGGTTCTTGCCGGTGCAATCAGAGGATCATGGTCGAGCTTTGATTTCCAAATTAGTCTCTGGCTCTGGTTCACGGTACTATTTGCCAACTTCGCCGAGGCAATGGCGGAAGGCAGAGGTAAGGCCCAGGCCGAGAGTCTTCGGAAAACACGGAGCGAGACAACAGCACGGAAGCTGACTGATGGGCGCGAAGTCAGCGTGGCTGCCTCCTGCCTCAAGAAGAATGATGTAGTCGTGTGCAAGGCCGACGACATCATCCCCTCCGATGGCGAAGTGATCGAAGGTATCGCAAGTGTTGATGAATCAGCCATTACCGGAGAGTCGGCGCCGGTCATTAGGGAAAGTGGCGGTGACCGGAGTGCGGTGACGGGTGGCACGCGAGTAATCAGCGATAGAATCGTCATACGGATCACTTCGGAACCAGGCAACACCTTCATCGATCGGATGATTGAGCTGATTGAAGGGGCCAAGCGCCAGAAGACACCTAACGAGATCGCTTTGAGCATTGTGCTTGCCGGGTTGACAATCATCTTTCTCTTAGCAGTCGCCACACTCAAGTTCTTCGCGGACTATAGCGGAGCGGCGGCCCATCAGGACCTAAGCGGAGTCGTAACAGTCACGGTCCTTGTTTCGCTGCTTGTCTGTCTTATTCCCACTACCATAGGAGCTTTACTGAGCGCTATCGGTATAGCGGGCATCGACCGCCTGGTCCGGCGCAATGTCATCGCCAAGAGCGGACGGGCAGTCGAGGCTGCTGGCGATATCGATGTGCTGCTCCTTGACAAGACCGGTACTATTACCCTGGGCAACCGAATGGCGACCGAGTTCATACCCGCCTCCATGATCACAGCCCAGAATTTGGCCGAGGCCGCCCAGCTGGCATCGTTGGCCGATGAGACACCAGAAGGCCGTTCCATAGTAATTCTGTCCAAGGACAAGTTCGGCTTTCGTGCCCAGACTCTAACGCCGAGTCAGGCGAGGTTCGTCCCGTTTTCGGCGCAGACCAGAATCAGTGGCGTAGATGTATTAGACACTGATGGTTCAATCTCGGTGAGTATCCGTAAGGGTGCGATTGACTCGATGCGCGACTATGTAATTCGATCCGGCGGTCAATTCCCCGACGAGTTGGAATCGGCCCAGAATGACATATCTCGGTCGGGAGGGACACCTTTGGCGGTCAGTATTGGCAATCACGTAATCGGAGTTGTGCATCTGAAAGATATAGTCAAGGGAGGCATCAAGGATCGTTTTGCGGATTTGCGCAGGATGGGAATCCGTACGGTCATGATGACGGGCGACAACCCTCTAACCGCGGCAGCAATTGCCGCCGAGGCAGGTGTGGATGACTTTATTGCGCAAGCTACTC
>JAPLUP010000616.1 GCA_026397575.1 Candidatus Zixiibacteriota bacterium | reverse complement strand
ATCCCAATGAAACGCTCAAACTGCTGATTGAACGAGGGAGTTGCCGCAGCTTTTCTGATCGACAGATTCCAGATGACGTGCTGGAGCTGATTCTGGAAGCCGGAATCCATTCGGCCACCGGTGGCAATCTGCAGCCGTATTCCATAATCAAGATCACTGATGCTGCCACCAAACAGGAATTGGACAGACTTTGCGGCGATCAGGTTTTCGTTGCCACTGCGCCGGTCGATCTGCTCTTTTGCCTTGATTGGCGCAGGTTGCAGCGTTGGGCACAGCTTCAGAATGCGCCGTTTGCCGCCAACAACTCGTTCCGTCATTTCTGGATCTCGTTTCAAGACACGATTATTGCTGCTCAGAGTATCTGTACCGCCGCTGACGCACTTGAGTTGGGTTCGGTCTACGTCGGCACCGTACTGGAATGTTTCCCCGAACTGCGCCAGATGTTCAAGCTGCCGGATGGCGTTTTCCCCGTTGTGCTGGTGTCGCTTGGTTATCCGAAAGTGCGGCCGCTGCCGAAAAGGAAACTGGGAACGCCGGTGATTGTCCATGACGAGAAGTACCATGAGTTCTCCGACGCAGAACTCCTGGCAGCTTATGAGGAAAAGTATCCGGCCTGGCAGAAAGAAATCACACCGGTACGTCTGGAGACTTTCGAAAGAGTCTGTCGGGCGCTGCACGGCGAGGAGTATGCGCGGAAGTGTCTGGAAGATATCAGTCAGAGGGGCTATTTCAACGTCGCTCAGAACTACTTCGGACTGCATTATCAGGCCGATCTCCTCGCTGCCAGAAATGAGGAATTCTTGAAGACGGTTGCGAATTTCGGCTTCGGTTGGTTCGAGGGGTAGTGGGCGAACGGTGGAAAGCGCTCGATTTTGGAGTTGCCTCAGTGTTGCCCGGCGCATATATTACCCGTCCGTGCCAATAGGCGCACGCCGTTCTATACGGTGGGTGTAGCTCAGTTGGTTAGAGCGTCAGGTTGTGGCCCTGAAGGTCGTGGGTTCGAGACCCATCATCCACCCTTGAATTAATGTATTTGCTCGGTGACTAATATCGAGATTTTTGAGACCGGGAGCCTGCCTCAAGGCTCCCGGTTTTTCTTTCGACGTTTTCAGCCCCGTCTACGGGGCACAAGGTGCCGCACCGCCGCTGAAGATGTAGCTGATCAAGTACACCGCATCCGAGATGTCAACTGTGCTATCGCAGTTCGCATCACCAGCAAGCAATGGCGATGGTACCGAACCACCGGAAAAGATGTAACCGATCAGATAGACGACGTCAGAGATGTCGACTGTAGCATCCGCGTTGGCGTCGCCACAGATGAACCCGCAGACATCGATAATACCGTACCGTCTGCGCACTCACCGACGCTCCATATGCCTGACGAAACAACCGGATCGTCTTTCGGGTCGAATGTTCCAACAAGAACGCCTCTAACAACACACCATCCAACCGCCGCTGACGACGCCGATACTTCTTAAACACCTCCGTCTCATACCCGCGTTCCCGTAACCGCGGTACTTCCAAATCTTCAATCCAACCGTAGCTCGTTAACAAGTCGCGCACGTAACTCCCGTTGCGGTACCCGCAACGGCTCCCATTCCGCTCATACCGCCCACAACCAACCCGCGCCTCAACCTCCACCCACAGAAAACTCTCCAACCGCCGCCGAACACTCCCCACAACCTCCCCCTGAATTAAATCCCAAATCCCCTTGACCCCTGACCAACGAAACATCAAATACTCTCCGAGAAGTCCAATTCTCGCATCGGGTACCTCCTGTAACTGATTCTGCTAAACAAGGATGTACCCGTTTGCTTCTCTACCAATACCAAATTTATACAGAAGAATTTACGCTATGTATGGCCATTGACCGCAGCGGTCAAATCAACCAGGGAGTCTTCAACCCCGCAGGATCAGACTACTCTGTCTGAGGCGATCGGTGAATCAGACTGATCAACGGGGCGGCAGCCAAGGATACCAGCATGCCGATGGTCCCTGCCTGCGGTGAAGGCGTGCCGGTGGCATAAAGAATAACGCACACCCCCACCCCCAGCAATGACGATCCGAAAGCGCCGGCCTTATTCGTACGTTTGGAAAGCATACCCCAAAGGAAAGGACCCAGAAAAGCAGAACCGATCGCGCCCCAGGATATTCCCAGAATTGCCACAATCGTAGCCGGCCTAAAGTACGCGAGCACTACCGAGAGCAGGACAAAAAAGGCGCTGCAAAACCGCATCAACAGGGTCAAGCTTTTGTCGGAGACGTTCTTATTGATAAAACCGGCATAGAAATCCTTGGCCACAGACGAACTGGATAACAGCACCAGCGCGGCGAGAGTTGACATCGAGGCCGAAAGCACCAAGAGCAACATCAATACCGACAATGACTGCGGAATGACGCTCGTGAACATCTCCGGCATTAGAGCATCAAAAATAGGTTTGCCGCCGGAGAATGCCGCCGGAGCGCTCTCTGGTGTCATAAAGACCCGGCAAGTTGCCCCGGTAAAATAGGCACTGGTGGCAATCAGAATTGAGAAAAGAGTTGAAGCGACCATCCCGATGCGGACTGCCTTGCGGTCTCGGATGGCGTAAAATTTCTGCACTAACTGCGGCATGGCAAACGGCGCAACACTCGTCAAGAAGATCAGTGAAAACAGCGGCCACGACCCGGGCGGACCTACTGCCGCCGTCAGCCTGGGATCGAACGAGTTGAGCTTGCTGGTAAGCTGGGTCAGCCCGCCGGCCGCGCCAACAGTGCTGGCGATCAGCACTACCGCTCCCAGAGCCATGATTACGCCGAAGAAGACATCAATCATGGTCATGGAATTGTATCCACCCATCACCAGGTACAGCGCCGTAAAAGACCCCATGAGAATGAGAGCTAGACTGTAGTCGATGCTGAAGTTGACCTTGAAGAGATACGAGAGACCAATAAATACAGCCGCAGAATAAGGTATGAAAAAGACGAAGATTGCCAGCGAACTGTAAAGCTTGAATGCCCTGCTGTTGTAACGTTTTTCAAAGTACTCCGGCATCGTGTCCACCTTGTATTCGATGGACATCTGCTTGATTCGGTATCCCATGAGCCACCAAACACCCAACACGCCGATGAGTGAATTGCCGAGCGCGATCCACAATCCCGACATACCGAAATCCCAGCCGATTTTGCCGGCGAAGCCGATGAAGAGAACGGCCGAAAAATAGGCGGCGCCGTAGGTAAACGCGGTCATAATGGGACCGATCTGACCACCGCCAAGGAAATAGTCCGAGAAGGAGCGCGTTTTTCGCAGTCCCAGTATCCCGATAATCACGATCATTAAGCCGAAGGCGGAGGTGATTATTATCTTAGCAAGCATATTGACTCCACAGGTCAGAATTTCAGCAAGAATTCCATTCGCATCCAAGCGCAGTCATCGGCGCCGTCGAAGTAGTAGTTTCCCGGATCTAAATTCTCCCAGAGGACATGACCACTAACGTGCTTGTTCATCTGGTAAGTGAGCTTACCAATAAACAAGTCACCTCGATTTGTGCCTTTGCCCACCGGAAATGGTGTCTTGGGATTGGCTCTCTGGGGAGCCATCAGATGGTGAAGATCAAGGGAGAGCGTTAGATCGGGAACGACCACGATTGACGTCTTGGCAAAGATAGACGCGAGGTTTGTCCAATACGCGGCGCCGGTTTCGCGAACGAGTGTGTATATGTAAAGTTCACTCCACTTGGGCCAGCGACCGAACATCGGTTCCCATCCCTCATACTTGCCGGTGGTTGGATTGTCGCCGCTCAAGTACAAAGTGCCCAGCGTGAAAGCCTTGGGAAAAGGCACCGGCCAACCCGTCTTGTACTCGGCGTAGGCATAACCACCGTAAGCTCGCTGGTTTGCTCCAGCCCTCTTCCCTATCTGCGCTGCCAACTCACCGGTGACGGTCAAGCGAGAGGTTACGGGCACTTGCACGTAGGACCCCAAGCAGTTGACGTGTGCTGATCGTTTTGTGCTGGTCGCGCCGATGTTCTTGCGCATGACGTAGGCTTGCAGGGTGGCACTCTTCAGATTGCTGGAATAATAGGCAACAAACGCCTGCTCCGGTTGCTCGACGAGTGCCTTGTCTTGATTGTGAATTATGGGAAGAAGATCGTCCTGTTCCGGCTGGTTAGCATATATGAGCGCCAGAGTGCTTTTGGGATTAACCTGCCAGTTGATATTGATGGCGTTGAAATAGGCTGAGCGAGAGCCATCGAGCGGTCCCCCATCCATGACCAGAAATCCCTCGCCGAGATTGATGTTCTGGCGCCCGAGCGTGATGGTGATTGGATGACCGCCTAAGCTGTCGCATTTGACATAGAGAAGATCGAAAAACACCTCATCCCAGTTCATTCCCTTTGTCTCTGGGACGAAGTAATCTCGCAACTCGTTCGTCAGTTTCGTGGCCACTTCCCAGCGCAAGCCTGGGAACGCCTGGAGCATCACGCTCGTCCGATTACGCAGGTAGCTTGAGCCGGCCTGTGCGTCATTGTCAAGTGTGGTGACGTTGTTGGTGGTCTCGATACGCACCCGCTGCGAGTAACTGAGTTTGAAGCGGCATCCCTGCCCGTTTGCATCCGGGCTGACAATTACGGAAAGGCCGAATGCGGCCAGTAGCAGAATGAGGAAAGACCGGCTTGGAAAAGGTCGTTGAGATGTCTGTCCCTGTTGCCTCATTGGCCGCAATATGTTCATGGAACAGCCGACGTCAAGCGCGATCTTTGTCAGGCGAATAGAAGCCGATGGCACGATAGATCGACTGAGACGACGGGACGATCATCCAGAATGGTAGACAGGAATGGCCGGCCTGCCGCCAATGTTGGCGGCGCTTTAAGGCGCCAAAACAGCATCCACAACCCTGAGACGGTGACGACGTATAATTGATTGACAGAACTACGCGAATCTCTATCTTAACAAGGCTGTCCCGTACTGCGGAAAGGCCAGCGCAAGCGGTAATAAGGAGTTAGAGGAAAGGACAATATGAAACTTAACAGCCGTGAACAGAATGGTGTGATCGTTTTGGAGCCCAAGGGTAAGATCATGGGTGGACCAGACGCAACCATTCTAAAGGAAGCTATCCGAGATCACGTCAACCAGAACGCGAAAAATGTGGTGATCGATCTGAAGGAAGTCGACTGGATGAACTCGACGGGGCTGGGAATCATGATTTCCTGCCTGAAGACCGTGCGGGAAGCCGGTGGTGAAATGAAACTGTCGAACGTGACTGATAAGATCAAGTCGCTGTTGACGATCACTAAGCTGATCACCGTTTTTGATGCCTACAACTCCACTGACGAGGCGGTCGCTTCCATCGGGAAGCAATGATCAATAGTCGCTGGCGATGCTGAACAAACCGGAGATTCAACAGAACAGGATTACGATTCCTTCCGATCCGGCTTTGATCCGGGAGGTTGACGAGTTTGTCGAGTCGCGACTCAGAGAACGCCATCTCGCCGACACCCTCATAGCCGATATTGCCATTTGCGCGACCGAGATCGTCAACAACGGCATTAACCACGGCAACAAGCGGGACCTGAATAAGACTGTCACCCTCGAACTCAAGCTTGATCCTGAACAGGTAGTGATTGTCGTCACAGATCAGGGGATTTCTTTTGATCCTCAGCGGGTCGAAGATCCGGTGGCTCCGCGGAATCTGTTACGGGAAGTCGGCAGAGGCATTTTCATCGTGAAACACCTGATGGACACGGTGGAGATTGATCGCGCTGAAGGCGGGGGAACTGTCGTGACCCTCACCAAGAAAATCGCTTGATCCCGGCTTCGGGAGGTAGAGTGAATCTCGAACTGGTTATTGCGGTAGTCTATCTCGCGTGCGCTACGCTGCTCTTCATTATCGCTTTTCTGATCTATCAGGAGGATCAGCGCAAGCGGATAAATCGTATCACGGCGTTGATGTTCGGTTTCGCGGCATTCGGGCCGTTGTTTTACGGCCTCGGCATGCTCGGCGCCGAGACGCTGACCCGAGGCAGTGCGCTCTACAATTCCGTTTACATCTGGGAACTATTCTTCCCGCAACTGGTTTTTTTCGCCCTTTGCTTCCCGACCGAGACTCGCTTCTACAGTCGGTTCCCGAAGCTGAAATACACGATCTTCATCCCCCATGTGTTCCATCTGCTTCTGACAACCGTTCTTGCCAATCCCGACAAACTGATCAAGTCGATCGATCCCAGTGAGATGGGGACAATGGGCAAGGCGATTTTCGGGCCGCTGGAACAGGCAGCGACGCTGGCGGGTACAGTGTTCTCGATATTGCTTGACAGTCACGCCAAGGCGTTTTCGATCGTCAATTTCGTGTATGTCGTCGTTGCCGCGCTGATTCTCTATCAGGGCACCAAGCGCGTGGTCGCGGTACAATTGCGCAAGCAGGTAGTGGTCGTGATCTACGGCATCATTTCGGCGCTGGCACTCTATGTGGTTGCCTTCATTCTGCCCAATCTGGGAATTGTCGAGCTCTCACGAGGGACAACGACGGCAATTACGATTCTGGCACTAATCTTCGGATGCGGTTCGATTGTCTGGGCGATAGTACGCTATCGTTTTATGGACGTGCGCCTGATAGTGCGGCAATCGCTGGTCTACTCGGCAACCTCGGCACTTGTGGTTGGCGCCTATGTATTGATCATCCGGCAACTGGAATCGATCATCGTTACACTGTTCGGGTTCAAGCTTCCGGGTGTCGAAGTCGTTTTCATCATTATTGCGCTAATTCTTTTCCAGCCGGTAATGAGCCAGATGGACGAACTGATCCGCAAATTATTCATCCGCGATAAAGCTGACTATCGCAATATATCACAGAACTTTTCGCGCAAGAT
>JAPLUP010000081.1 GCA_026397575.1 Candidatus Zixiibacteriota bacterium | reverse complement strand
CGTAGCCGGGTCACTATACGCGGTCTCCGATTCCTGCGGAGGGAAATTCACCGCAAAGACGTCAATCGGCGTTCCGTCTCCGATAATCTTGTAGATGCCGGGATTCTGCAAGCGACCGAGATTGAAGACTACTGCGCCGGTGCGGAAAGCCGGTGAGAGTTGAGTTGTGTCGTTCGTGGGAGTGACGAGTACAAACTGCCGCGCGTTCTGCGCGCTCAACTCGCGTGTTACTTCCGTACCGGATACTATGTTCTCGCGCTGATTGAGCGGCTCGGAGACGAGGTATTCGATCGAGCGATTTAGCAGAATCACCATAAATGGCCGATTAACCAGATCGCTAAAGCGATTGTCGAGACTGAAGGTATACAACAGCGCTTTGCCCTTGCCAACACTCCCTTCGAGCACTGCCGGCATGTTGTCAGAGAAGCGCGCCAGTACACGCGTCGACGCTTCTTCTGCGGTTCTGAAGTGTCCGAGAAATTCAGCCTGCGGCAATTTGTCGGCGGTAAACTGCTTGTACGGCGAAAACAGAGGATGATCGAAATCGAACTTGTTGAGCAAATACTTTCCCGCCTGTGGTGTCGGAGTCGGCGGAGCCTCGGTTACTTGCAGTCGGAAAATCGGTGAAGCAATTTTCTCGGAGAAATCACGCATGTCGATGTTCGGACGCATCATGAACAATACCGCACCGCCGGAAGTCACATAGCTGCGTAGACTTGATACGAGAGCCGCAGGCATCTGTCCCTTCAGATTGACAATGACGGCGTCATAACCGAAAAGATTCGCCGTACTGGCCTGAAGTGTGCCGATCAAGTCCACTTGCTTCGTGAAATTTCCTCCGGCTGATGGTGACAGCGCCTTCTGCACGTAGAACGCTTCCTGATCATCATCCGACACCAGCGCCACTTTGCTGCTGGACGGAATCTTCATTGCAAAATTGAAGCGGTTGTCAGGGAGCAAGTCATCATCATCGATGCTGATCGAGCCATACATAAATCCGGTGCTCGGCGCATTCTGCTTGAATGTGACTTTGCCTGTCGCGGCCGGCGCGACCGTCAGATCCGTCTGGACCACCGTCTTGTCATTCAGATCCAACGAGACCAGCAAATAGGCTGACGTTTCGCTCTTGAAATTGTGGACTTCGCACTGCGAACTAAACTCTCGTCCAGAGGTTATCAATTGGTTGGGGAACTTCACCTGTTCCACAGAAACATTGTCGATCGCACCCGGTGACACGCGCGTGATGAATAGCTTGACATCAAGATGCTCGGTTTGGAAAAGCTCAAATTCAAAGTTGCGCCATGCCCGCCCCTGGAGATCAGCGATCAGGTAGACTTCCAGATTCGGATCATGGCTGCTTTTCAGCACTTCCAAAACCCTCGCGAACGCCACTGGTGGAACTGCGGCAGCAAATGATGGTTGCATCGATTTCAAGAATGCCTTGAGCCGTTCATAATCCGATGTCGGCTCGCCGGAATCATAGAGAATCGTCGAGCCGAAGCCGATGATCTCAACACGTTCCTTTTCGGTGAAATTGTCAAGTATCTGTGACGCCTTTTCAACGCCCCGCTCAAAGAAGCTTCCGGCATTGGTTTCCGACATGGATGAACCGGAGACATCAAGAAGCAGGATTGCCGTTGTCGTGCTCTTGCCGCCCAGTGATGGCAGGTAGCCGCCTTTGATCGTGGGGCGCGCGAAGGCAAAGGCAATCGCCAGAAGTGCCAGCGTTCGCAGAATCAGTAGCAGTATTTGCCTGATCCGTACTTTGCGCATTCGCGTCTTCTGCAACGACAGCAAGTACTTGACAGTGGAGAACTCGACGATTTTGACACGTTGGCGGTTAAATAGGTGCAGAAGCAAGGGAATGCCGGCGGCGGCGAC
>JAPLUP010000406.1 GCA_026397575.1 Candidatus Zixiibacteriota bacterium | reverse complement strand
GCGGTTTTTGGGGGTAACTCGGCAGCACGTACTCAGGACCACGGGTGTCTCTTCGGAAACCCCGCCGGGGAGTGTGGCAGGGAACAAAACTAACTACGAATATAGTAAACGGCATGTCAACTTTCTCAACAATAAGATTGTGCCACTCAGAGTCGATGCAGAAGCCTGATTTTACTGCCTTTTTGGACTCATGGTCTGGTCGGGTGCAACCAGGCCTGGGAACAAATGCCCCGTGTCCCTGGTTGAATGAGCAACTCGTATTTTCAGGGCGGCAATGACCGATGTGTCGGGTTCAACCGACCAGACTTCCAACCCTTTGGTCTGCAGGATGTTTCGAACGGTTGTCATTAGATTATCCTCTTCACGTCAAAGAAATGCAACGGAATACGACTAGGGCTTATTGCCTGCAATGATCCCGATGGCCAGGATCTCGCGGCAGATAACACTGATCTCTTGAGATGCGGACGATTTCTTGCACTGCCCCGGGGGATCGGGCGCTAATTTGTTCGTCGCATGACGACAACGGTGATGTCGTCGGATTGGGGGTGGCCTGCGGCGTGATTCTTGACGGCCGCGACGAGGTGATCGATGATTTCTGATGCTGACGAGTTCTTGTGCTGATTGATGACGGCAGCGATGCGTTCTTCACCAAACTGCTCTTCCTGAGCGTTCATCGCTTCGGTGACGCCGTCCGAGAATGCAACGAGCAGACTGTCTACCTCGAGCGGGATCAATTCTTGTTCGAACGCAAAGTCAGGTAGCATACCGAGTGGTATGCCGCCGGTCTTCAAGCGCTTGGTATCAGACCGGCTGCAACAAAGATAGGGGTTTTCGTGGCCCGCGTTGGAGTAGTAGAGCTGGTGATTCTCCGGATCGAGGATCGCGTAAAAGAGCGTAGCGAATTTCTCCGGACTCGTGCTCTGAAAGAGCAATTGATTAGACCGTTCGAGACATGCTTTGGGGGCGACGGTCGATATCGTTTGCCCGCGCAGCGTGGCCTGAAGGTTAGCCATAAGCAGGGAAGCGGGAAGGCCCTTGCCGGAGACATCGCCAATGCAGAATGCCCAGCGGTGTTCATCGACCGGGATGAAGTCGTAGTAATCTCCTCCAACTTCCTGTGCCGGGATTGACTTGCCGGCGATCTCGTAACCGGCGATCTCAGGAAGTGTGTGTGGCAACAATTCTGTCTGGATGCGGGCAGCAAGACGGAGCTCCTCCTGCATCTTCATCAGCGCTAGTTCCTTCTCGTGCAGGCGGGCGTTTTCGACGACCTGACCAGACTGTGCGGCAATAATGGCGAGTAACCGCTGGTCATCATCCGAGAATGACTTTGCGTCTTTCTTGTTATAGACCGTCAGCACGCCGCGCACTTCAGATTTGACCATCAGCGGCACCGCTATCAATGAGTGTATCGAATCGTCCCAGACGATCCCGCGAAATCGTTCATCGGTTTTCGGGTCACCGATGACGAGGGGCTTCTTATTCAGATGCATCCACCCGAGAAGTGCCTGGCTAAAATGAAAGTGCTCTTGCTCCCCCGACGAAGCCATCGTCCGGACAAG
>JAPLUP010000379.1 GCA_026397575.1 Candidatus Zixiibacteriota bacterium | reverse complement strand
ATCAAGCCCGATGGCCATCGCCCCGGGATTCCAGGGCATAGGGGGCCACGGAAAATCGTACTCATAGGCGCCCATATCGAAGCCGGCTCCCTCAGGCCGGGCCAGCCCCAGGATATCCGTTTCAGGAGCGCCGTTGGGGGTTCCCGTGTTGATACACGGAGAACCCAGGATCAGGCGCAGGTCGCCGTTCGCGGCGTCCACAAAAGACGGGTCTACCGCAATGTTGCCAGCGCCAGGATAAATGCCCACCGGCATCTGCACGCACGAGTACATCACGGTCACGGTACCGCTTCCATAGCAGTAGATCTCATCCGGCGTGTCACCCCACAAAATGCCGTTGGTTAACGTCACCGTGGCGAACAAGGTGCTGTAGACCCCGCCGCCACTACAGCCCGCCCAGTTGCCCGAGAACGTGCAGTTCGTCACCGTCGGCGTCGATAACCACCCATTGTACATCCCCGCGCCGTCGCCCGCCGTATTATCCGAGAACGTGCTGTCTGTCACCGTCGGTGATGACTCGTTCCAGTTGTACATCCCGCTGCCGGAATTTCCCGATAACGAGCAGTTAGGGCCTGCGCATAAATAAACGCTCTAAATTACCTATGCTTCGGCTTTACCGTATAGTTCCATTCACCATGAAAATCATGCGGGCAAATTCGTAGCCTGGCCATCTCTACCTCGCTCACCTGAATGCCGGTATCATATTGGTTTGTATCCAGATGGGCTTTCACGATCAGTCCGCCTTTGGTGGACGTGCTGCCGATAAGGTTCACAATCGCCTGAAGACTTCTCAAGGGCTTGCCACGCCAGTTTTGCGTAATGAAACTGAACAGTCGATGTTCAATCTTATTCCATTTACTCGTACCGGGCGGGAAGTGGCAAATGGACAAGGTCATGTTCAACTCGGTTGCTAAATCCTGCAAGGCCATCTTCCACAAACGACTGCGGCTGCCGTTGCTTCCGCCGCCATCGGCCGTAATCATCAATCGCGTGGCGCGGGGAAAACGGCGCTGGCCCATCTCTTGCCACCACAGAAGGATGCTGCGCGCCGCGAATTGCGAGGTGTCATGATCGATGCCTACGTTCACCCAGCCTTCGTTGGAGGCAATATCGTAGACGCCGTACGGAATCGCCTTGCCCAATTCCTTGTCTTGGAAATCATGAACGCGAACATCTTCCGGGCATCCTTTCTTCCGATATTCCTTGCCGACATTGCGAAAATCCCCAACAATCTCTTTCTTTTTGGTATCCACCGAGACGACCGGCTGCTGGGAACGCTGGAACTTTTTGACCTGTGCATTGATGTATTCAAATTGCGCATTGCGGTCCGGATGAGAATTTCCTTCCCGTGTTTTTCGATTGGCCTGCAGACTGTAGCCCGCTTCGTAGAGCAAATGGGCCACCTTTCGTGGGCAGACCGGGTGCGACAGTTTGCACAATTCCTCGGCCAGACGCCGCGTGCTTTTGCAGGTCCAGCGTAGCGGCGATTCGGGATCGCCTCGCGTCACGGGATCGACCAGGGATTCCAGCGCCTCCAGTAATTGAGGATCCTTTTCGAGGGTGTTCTTCCGTCCTGCGCCCGGCCGGCGAATTCTGGATTGCGGCAACGTGTTGCCAGACGTCTGAGCTTGTTGCTCTAGTTCTCGAATCCCGCGGCGAATCGTCGTATGAGCGACTCCCGTGGCTTTGGAAACGATCGTGATTCCACCCCGGCCGATCAGTTGCGCCTCGGCTCCCGTCCAAAGTCGAAGCATGCGTTCATTCATGCTTGGTGATAGCATTTGAAATTTGCGATGTACTGTGGCGACAAGATCATTTTGCATGCCTCATCATACGAAAACCTTTCCGCATTATGCAAATCATATCGAGCGTTTATTTATGCGCAAGCCCTTAGTCTCGATGCCATGCTCGCACCCCACCCCAACAAAATCGTCGGTCCGCCCCTCCCCGGTAAAATTCAACCCAATCCGGTCTTCGCACGCACACTCGATATTTTGTGTAACAATCGTTCTCGGTGTCATGTCGCGCTATTCCTTCAAAATACCGCGTCATTCCCGCGAAAGCGGGAATCCAG
>JAPLUP010000643.1 GCA_026397575.1 Candidatus Zixiibacteriota bacterium | reverse complement strand
GATATCGGCGCGCATCACAATCGCTCGTGGACAATCACAGTCGACATAGCGGAGGGGCGCGACAAGGTCGAGGGGCGCGCCAAGGTGGTGGTTTACCTGCAGCATATTCGGCCACTGTTCGACTGCTGGTGCATCTGCCGCCTCTTCTGGGGCGAGCTCGATATTGAGCCGGAGGAGATTGTCGAGGCGCTCAATCATGTCACCGGGTGGAATATTGATGCCGCCGAGGCGTTCAAAACCTCTGAGAAGGTCTGGAATCTGGTGCGATGCCATTACTTAGAACGCAACAAGGCCAACGGCCGCACGTTCGATTACCCGCCGGCGCGATCCTGGGAGGACAAGATTCCGACCGGCCCCAGCGCCGGTAAGGGAGTAACCAAAGAGCAGATCGAGACGATGCTCGATGAATATTACGCCTGCCGTGGGTGGGACAATGACGGCAACCCCAGCCGCGAGGTGTTACATGATTTGAAGCTCGATTTTGCGGCGGATAATATCGAAAAGATCGGCCTCTTAGGAAAGCCGCTTCCAAATGGCATTCCGGCTGTCCGCGGCGAACGATATAAGCCCAAGGCGTTTTAGCATAAGGTGGCGTTGGGTCGTATGCTCATTACTGGATGGAATAAACAATGATAGTCTTCCTCAAAGCTGGAGGCCAGCTTCGCGCAATGCTTAGGCCTGATGTCGATCACTACACCCGCAAGGTCGAGGTCGATGGCGAGAAGACGATTGCCGAAATCCTCAAGGATATTTCGGTCGATTCCGCCTATGTCGCCCTTATTCATGTTGATGGCAAAGTGAAGGACTTGTCATATAAGCCATCCAACGGCCAAACAATTACACTCCAGCCCCCCGTCTCCGGCGGCTGAGAATTCCACCCCATGCCCCTGTCAGATTCCGAAATTGAGAGATACCAACGTCAACTCCTTGTGGACGGTTGGGACCAGGAGCGGCTCAAAAGCGCTCGGGTTCTGGTTGTCGGAGTTGGAGGATTGGGCGGGATTAGCGCGACCTATCTGGCCGCGGCCTGGGTGGGACATCTGCGTATATGCGATAGCGACAGGGTTGAGCTATCGAACCTGAATCGCCAGATTCTGTTTACCGCCGAGGATATCGGCAAACCCAAGGCGGCCCTGGTGGCAAAGAGGATCTCGGCACAAAATCCCGAAATAGAGATTGAGGCCATATCGAACAAGCTGACCGAGGCCAACGTCAGCGGGTTGGCCTCGGGCTGCGACCTGATAATTGATGGCCTGGATAATCACTCTGACCGCTTGAAGTTGAACAAGGCGTCATTCGATCTCAATATCCCCTTTGTCTACGGGGCGATAAATGAATGGTTGGGGCAGTTGAGTTTGTTCAATCCACCGCAAACCGCCTGCCTGGCGTGTCTCATGCCCGAGGAGCTGCAAAATCCCGAGGTGACACCAGTGTTCGGCGCATTGCCTGGTGTAATCGGATCTCTTCAGGCGACGCTGGCGCTGCGTTATTTGATGACTGGTGAAAACCCCGTTTCGAATGCTCTCCTAATTTTCCGCGGTGATACAATGACGTTTGAGACTGTGACGTTTGAGAGAAGGCCAGGGTGTGAGGTATGCGGGAAGACCGTACCGTTCGGCCCCCGACGCTGACGGCCTAAGTTATCGCACGATATCAGGGGCTATTCAATGCACCGAGATACCGAGAAAACCTTGTCTTAAGTCGCTCCAAACACCCCTTTCGCCGGCCGGATGTCAATCGGTTTCCGAAGGGCAGAAACCAAGTTCGCCTGCACGGCATCCTTTCAAGGGTCGAGCAGAATCGCAGAAACCGAACCCCAGTCAAAACTATTGGAAAGGAACAAATGTGGGTCTTTCTTGTTCCTATTGATAACTGGCTCGCAGAAACGACAATCAATCGAGCTAAGTCAAACAAAATGTGACGGTTACAGGAGGATATCGAAATGCATCGCAACATTGGCACCGCAGATAAAATAATTCGCGTTCTCGTTGGATTGGCGATATTGGTGATGGGAATTGCGCTGAAAAGCTGGTGGGGCGTAATCGGCGTCGTGCCGGTACTGACAGCCTTCGTCGGCATTTGCCCGGCATACCTGCCGTTTCGAATTTCGACCTGTAAGACCAGAGTCAAAGCTAACTAAAGTCTATCGTTGTTTCTCCTATGGCAAGAGCCGGCAGGTGCGCAGAGCCTGCCGGTTTCGTTTTTTTGCCAATTTCCTGTGATTAGTTTCGTAGATACCGTCCTTCATGTCAATGGTTTTAGGTTGGGATTAAACGGTTGCTGAGAGATCAGAATGGCCCGAGCCATCAGCAACAGTTTTTTCATGCAAGCCATCAGGGCTACTATCTTGGGTTTGTGATTGTTCAAATGGCGTTGGTGATGGTAGCGGAGGGTGCTGGGTTGAAGGGTAGAGAAATCGGGGGGGACCGAACCACTGTGGTTCGGACTGCGGCGTGAGTCGAAGTCAAAACCGAAGCGGTTTTAACGTACGGGACTGATCAGAAGCTCTTCCGCTTGAATTTCCTTCTAAGCGCGAGCAGGAGAAGCGAAACAAACAATACAACAAGCACCTTCTCGGTGCAAATAGTGAGCCTTGAAACGGCCGTGGCCGCGCAACTTGCATCCGGAATTCTCGGGAATATGAATAGCTCAAGGTTTTCCAGAAACGCATGCCAATAGGTGACATTGCAGTCAGATCCCACTGCTGCAAGCAGAGCCAGTGGCGTCAGGAGCAGGAGCACAGCTAGCCAAACAAACGGCAAGGTATAGCTCTCTCCATAGAGAGATGCGAGCTTGTAGAGAAAATCGATCGACGCGTACTGCCGCCACTTCACCTTCCCTCTTCGCAAGCTCTCCCGCTCCCCCACAAAGAAATCTCCCGCTTCAGAATACCGGTAGTTCTCCATATAGTTATGCTGCAAACGTCGATACGTCTGCGCCAAATCTTCATGATTCACTTGGCCAGAAGAAGGTAGCTCGTCCACAACTCCATTGCGAATCCAACGTCTCAAGATGCCAGCTTTTGGCCATACAGGAATCCCGAGCCACTCAACGCGCTGGAAAATGGTCTTCGCAATATTGCAACGTGCGAATGACACATGAGACAGATTGTTGCCAGAAAAAGTGACTCGTTCGGGTTCGGCAAACACGGCCTCGCTGAAATCGGAATTGCCTCCAAAGAGGGTATCACGAAAGTCAACCGCTTTCTCGAAACGAGCAAACGGGAAGGCTACCCCCTTTTGAAATTTGCAATCGAAGAAGGTAACATCGCCTCTGAACTTGCAGAATCTGAAGTCCGTTTGTCCGAGGCAGAACTCCGCGCCAGCGAAATCCACGAGAGACCGAAATTCCGAGTTCAAGAAGAACCCATCCCAGTTGAATTTAGCCGTGCAGAAATTCGCCCTGCCCTCAAAAGTGACCTCGGTAAACACGGCCTTCTTCTGGAAGCGTGTCAATCCGAAATAGACGTCACCCTTAAACACCGCGTAGTTGAAGTATGCGCACTCGGGAAAAACAGACGGGAATTTCCAACCTCGACAGGGAAACACGAATCTGTGGAAATCGTAGTCTTTTGGATTGCTGCTCAGGTAGGCGTCCAGTGCATTCTGAAACTCCGTGAATCCTCCTGTCTCTTTGTAGCAGTGGAAGATGCATTTGTCAGATGGCAATCCCGAAGCAGGGTCAACGTAGGCTGGTCTGCCGCAGGGTCGTCCCAGCAGCATTCGCTCTTGACAAAAACTACTCATTGGAGTCCCCCAGTGTCCTCTCTCTGGCATTTTGCCGTGCCATTCGTCATCAGTCTTTCTTGTGCGCTACTTACCGCTTGAAAAAGAATCGGGAAGGTGAATAGAAAAATTGTATACGCTTTGTCCGACTGTGAACTCAAGCACCAAAGGGTAGGGGTTTGCAGCATCCTTAAGAAATAGTGTGCCGCGAACCGAACCTCGGCTGGGGACAGAGTCACTGCTGAAACCTGCTCGGTCCACCTCGGAGATGATGCGAGTGTAATTTTGTATGTATTGATTCACCTGTTGGGCCTTTTTCGCATTGTAACCTTGTGTGAAACCGTCAGCAAGACCGTCTGCAAATGACCCCCAGAAATCTTTCGGCTTTTCTTCAATCGTTGCACTGCCCAATGTGGTCTGCCCTACGCGCGTGCTGGAGCCGGAGACTATGTATTCCTTTGCCTTTTCCGGCTTCTGAAGAGGTATGTAAACTGGGGGTTCTCCCAACAAGAACCTTGCTACTTCGTCGGGGTACAGATAAGCTGCATAGGAGTTGTCCGTGGACTTGACTGCTATCGATGCAAGCGGGAGAACCGAGCCCCCGTTGTTGATAATCTCTAACCCCACCCTTAGCACGTTTTTGAACTTGGCAGGCCATATTCTAAATACGAGAGAATCGGAACTGTACTGCTGAGTATACAGCATTCCGTAGAAGCCTTTGCGTGGTTTGCATTCGATACTCAACGTGTCGGTGTCGCGAAGTACGTGGAAAACGGCTCGTGGTCGTTTCTTAGAGTTGAAGAAATCTATCGGGTCAAGGTTTTCGACTGAGAGTAGCTTGTCACCAGGCCGTATTCCAGCCTTGTATGCGCTGCCCTCGGGATCAACATTTGAAAAACTCACCATGAGGGGGCTATCTGCCGCATCCCTAACCTTCAGCACCGCCCAATCGGATGCCGCTAAGCACATCGAATGGCACAAGAGTATGGCAGCGAGGAAAATCCAAAGCGTCTTCATGCAACCTCCTGAATGTAAACTATAGTTTATCTTTGCGTAAGCAAACATAGGCAATTCATGCCGCCTGCGCAATCAGATTTGCGACTTTTGCGTCATCGGGGCGTGTCGCGTCACTCTCGACTGCTCACAGTCTCATAAGTAAGAACCCCTGTGGTTCGGACTGCCGTCAGGAAGGGGTTCCTGACGGCGCGATTGAAGCGCCCCAGATTCCTCGCTCCGCTCAGAATGACAAGTCAGAAATGTCAGGCAAGAATGCCTAACTACCGGGCGGCGATGATGGCGAGCAACAAGGAATTGTAGCGGACGGTGTCGCTGTCGAATGTGGAAGTAATCACTGCCGGCACTTTGCCGCCGACGATAATCAAGCCATAGTCGCTTTTGGTGTACAGTGCGAACGCTCGGTAAACACCGTAGCTGGTAGCGAGATTGGGACCGATCAGGATGTCGGCATGCCCGGCGACCGGGCCGGTAGCGCCTTTATCTTTGGCGGCTGATTCGATGAGAGCGACATCCAAAGAGAGTGGGCCGTCGACGAGACAACCTTTGATCTGGTTTTTGTCCGCCATTTTGGCGATCACCGCGGCCTCAATTGTAACCGGCATCTGCGGGTAGATCACTTCGACCGCCGCAAGCATTGCCGCCTTGGGCTGCTTGTTGCCGAGCTTGTGGGCGAGTGCAACGCTGTTGTTGAGGATGGCTACCAGATCCATCAGTTCGGGCTGCGGATTGACGATAGGGTCGGAGATAAGTAGCAGCCGGTCGAGTTTGTCATTTTTGCAGACCATTACTCCCGAAACCAGATTCGGATGCACGCGGAATCCGAGTCGGCGTTCAAACAGGAGCGACAGAAAATCCTGAGTGCCAAAAACACCTTTGCAGATGCCACCGACCTTGTTGTCGTGGATGAGTTCCTGCGCCATGTAGACCGAGTGGTTCGGGTCGTCGGATCGCACCAGTTCCCAACCACGCGTCTCGACACCGGCCTCTTTGGCGGCTTTGAGAATGGCTTCCTCTTCACCAATCAATACCGGTTTGACTAAACGATTCTTCATCGCCCGGTCGAGTGCAACAATCAATGTCGGTTCATGCGGTTCGACGCACGCCACCAGCACCGGGTCGCTTGCGCGTTCGCGCGCCAGTTTTTCGATATCGGCGAAGTTGGCGGTCATTTCTTTACCCGTTTCAGGTGGTGCGACAACAAGCAGGCAATCGAAATCGACGCTAGTTTGTTAAATGCTGTGTCGGTGCGCGATACGAGACTAACCGGCACTTTGGCGCCGACAATCACACCGGCAAATGCCGCGGGGGAGAACAGAATCAGCACCTTGGAGATGATGTTGCATTCCTCGATGGAGTCGACCAGGAAGATATCAGCATCGCCGGCGACATAGTTCTTGATGCCGCGTTTCAAAGCGATTTCGCGATTGGTGGCAGCTTCAAAGGTGATCGGTCCGTAGATTTCGCAGTTTTCGATTTCGCCGTTTTTGCTCCTGCCGGTGAGCTGCGCCGCCTCGGTGGTCGCTGGCATTTTGGGATGGATGTAGTCGATCGGGGCCGATACGGCTACCCTGGGTTTTTCGTAGCCGAGCGTATGAAACAGCGACACGGCGTTCTCGATCAATTGTATCTTCTGTTCGAATGTCGGCTTAACTACCATTCCGCCATCGGTGAGGCCCAGAAGTTTGTGATAGCCGGGAAAATTGAGCACCGCGACATGCGAGACCGTGTTCTGGGTGCGCAAGGAAAAGTCTTTGGACAGGACAGTTTTGAGCAGCGCCGAAGTCGAAAGGAAACCTTTCTGAATCAGATCGGCTTCGCCTTTGTCGGCGGCCTGCGCGGCCAGATAGGCGGACTTGGCGGCGGAATCACAATCAACGATAGTGAAACCGGAATAGTCGATGCCGGTGGTTGCGCCGATGTCCATGAGCTTTTTCTCGGAACCGTAGAGCGTAAATTTGGCAATGCCAAGTTTGGCCGCTTCTGAGCAGGCGCGCAGGACGTCATCATCCTCCGCGGCGGCGACTGCCACCCGGAAAAGACCATACTCCTTGCCCAGAGCTTTGGCTTGTTCGATGATGCCGTTTGCAGTAGTAATCTTGTCCATAGCCGGTTGACAAAATACGAATGCCCCGATTTGATGTCAACCATAATAAGTAGAGGGCATTTTCCGGGTTATCACGGACGATGCGGCTTCGGCAACGGGTCAGGAATAGGCTACGAGCGTCTCGCTTGACAAATCCTGACTGTTCATCTATTCTTAGTCATCAAGTCTCAGACAAGCACACAAAGGAGAAACGATGACTATCAAAAAACTCGGGATTATCGGGTTCGGGCAAATGGGTTCCGGCATCGCGCAAGTCGCGGCGGCCGCCGGTTATCCAGTCGTAGCGACGGACGTAAAGGACGAATTCCTTAAGAAAGGGCTGAGCCGCATCGAGGGGCTTCTCAACAAGGCCATTGAAAAGGGAAAAGCCACCGAAGAAGACAAGAAGAAGACGCTCGGCAACATTACTACCACCACCGACCTTGGGGCTTTCGCCGATTGCGACCTGGTGATTGAAGCCATTGTCGAAAACCTCGATGCCAAGATTCAGATCTTCGAGACCATCGACCGCGTCTGCAAACCGACCACCATCTTTGCTTCCAACACGTCATCGCTATCAATCACGGACATGGCGGTTGTGACCAAGCGGCGCAGCCAATTTGTCGGGATGCATTTTTTCAATCCGGTGCCGGTGATGAAACTGGTTGAAGTCGTACGCACCATCATAACCGACGACCAGACTTTCAACACGGCCGTGGCCTTTGCGGAGTCGGTCGGCAAGACCGTTGTCCGCGCCAAAGACACCTGCGGGTTTGTCGTCAACCTGCTGCTGATACCGTACTTGATCGACGCCATCCGCTGGTACGAAAATGGACTGGCGACTAAGGAAGACATCGACAACGGCATGAAGCTCGGTTGTGGGCATCCAATGGGACCGCTGGAGTTGA
>JAPLUP010000633.1 GCA_026397575.1 Candidatus Zixiibacteriota bacterium | reverse complement strand
GATGCGGTCAAGAAGATCATTGACAAGTGTTCAAGAACGGATTTGCAGGCGGCTGGAGCTTTCCGCAATTCCACCGAGACGTTGGCGGTAATAAACTCACTCGGTATTGAGCAGTTCAATGTTAGCACCAAAGCAGAACTCTCAATGACCGTTACCGGCAATCGAGACAACGCCGGTTGGAGTGTCGGATACGATCGCAACATCAAGAACATCGATGTTGATGCGCTGGCGGCCACGGCAATCGACAAAGCGAAGAGATCAGTTGACCCTGCTGCGATTGAGTCCGGTCAGTACACCGTGATTCTGGAGCCGGCTGCCGTCGGACAACTGCTCCTGTTTCTGGCCTTTATGGGTTTTGGCGGCAAGACGCTATTCGAAAAACGATCTTTTATGTCAGGCAAGATCGGCGAGAAAATTTGCGGTGACAACATGACGATCACCGAAGATCCATTTGATCCCCAGATGCTGGGTGTTCCTTTTGACTACGAGGGCGTACCGCGCAGACGTGTTCCTTTGATCGAAAAAGGCATCGCGAAGGGGGGAGTCTACAACTCTTACTACGCCCGACTTGCAGGCGTCGAGTCAACTGGTCATGCCCTGCCGCCGAACAACAGCTTCGGCCCCTATCCCAAGCACATGGTTATGGATGCCGGTGCGATCCCACTGGCGGAAATGGTTAAGTCCACCGTGAAGGGTGTTTATATCACACATTTCTGGTATGTCAATTACCTAAATCCCATGAAGACGATGGTTACCGGTACTACGCGTGACGGCACTTTCTTGATCGAAAGCGGTATTGTCACGAAGCCGATCAAAAACATGCGGATTAGTCAGTCGATACTGGAAGCTTTCAGCAACGTAGACATGATCTCCAGCGAGCGGAAGCTCTATCCACAGTATTCCGTGGTGATGCTCGTTCCGGCGCTGAAGGTCAACAATTTCACTCTCGAAACGACGGAAGGGTGATTATGCGACGGCGTGACTTTCTCAAACATACGGCAGTGATTGGTGGTGTTGCGGTGATCGGTCTGCCGGATATTACGCTTGGCAAGGTCGACGAAGAAGCTGACGACGCTACTGTGCCGAACTACACTCTCTTCGGGGTCAAACGCCTCGGCTGTGCACTGCCCCGTAATTATCATCATCAAGCCGATCCTTTTCCCGATCAAATCGCGCGACTGCTTAGCTAACCTGTAGCCATGTCCCCAATGCTGAAAGAGCTGCTTGATGAGGGGTGCCGGCAGTTGAACGATGCGGGTATTGCGAATCCGCGTTTGGCTGCGGAAGTTATGCTGCGATTTCTTCTCGGTCTGAGGCGCGTTGACGTCTATCTGAAGGGGGCGATGCCTGTGCCTCCTGATGCCGAGCGGGAATTTCATCTTATGGTTGACCGTAAGCTGCGGCGCGAGCCGCTGCAGTACATTATCGGTGAGACCGAATGGTTCGGACTCAAGATTAAGTGTTGTCCATCTGCGTTGGTTCCGCGACCGGAAACGGAGATCGTTGTTGAACGCGCACTCGAGTTGATCGCTAACCTGGAAGAACCGTTGGTCGCCGACACCGGCACCGGAAGCGGCAACATCGCGATTGCCATCTCCATAAGCCGGACCGATGCCCGAGTTGTGGCGACCGACATCAGTTCGGAGGCGCTGTCACTTGCCCGTGAGAACATCGCTCTCCACGGAGTAGAAGCCCGTGTAGCGCTACGACGGGGCAACCTCTTTGAGCCGCTGGGGCATGATGCGGTATTCGACCTGATCATCTCCAACCCGCCGTATGTTCCGGAGCCCGAGTATTCTTCGCTGATGCCGGAAGTGCGCGACTACGAGCCACAGATAGCGCTGGTCGCCGGCGAAGACGGTCTCGCCGTGATCCGACCACTGATCAGCGATGCACATCTTCATCTCAAATCGGGCGGGTTACTTGTGTTTGAAATCGGCGAGCAGCAAGCCGCAGATGCTCGCCGGTTGGTGGCGGACTGCGGGAGGTACGATCTCCTCGACACAATCATCGACTACAATGACAAGTGCCGTGGAATCGTGGCCCGCAAGCGATAGTCCACGACTCAAATGGGCGGCACGTTTTTCCGTATCATTTCCGAACGATTGTTAATGCGAGCGCGGAACAAAGTTCGGGAATCGTTGTTCAATACTGGAAAGCGATAACCATAATGGAGGATTGAAATGGCCTATACACTAATCACTTTGCCCTACGCTTATGATGCGCTGGAACCCTTTATCGACAAGGAAACCATGGCGTTGCATCATGGCAAGCACCACCAAACCTACGTAAACAAACTTAACGAAGCGGTCGCCAATCATCCTGATCTACAGGCGAAGACTCCGGAAGAACTGGTGAAAAGCCTGAACAGCATTCCGGAATCGATCCGCAATGCCGTGCGGAACCATGGTGGCGGTGTGATTAACCACAATTTTTTCTGGCAAATTCTGAGAAAAGATGTGCCGTTTGGCGGCCAAGTTGCGGACGCTATCAACGTCAAATTCGGCGGATTCGAGAAATTCAAAGAGCTCTTTGCCAGCGCCGCGACCGGCGTGTTTGGCTCCGGCTGGGCCTGGTTGGTAACCGCAGGCGGCAATCTGGAAATCATCAGCACGCCGAATCAGGATTCACCCCTGACGCAGGGGAAAACGCCGTTACTCACGATTGACGTCTGGGAGCATGCCTACTATCTCAAGTACCAGAATCGCCGGCCCGAGTATATTGGCGCCTTCTTCAACGTAATCAACTGGGAACAGGTGAACCGGAACTTCCTCGCCGCCAAATAGTTTACACCTTCCAATTGCACAATCTAAATTACCGGGGTAGCCATTTTGGCTGCCCCTTGTCTTTTTTCGCAGCTTTAGTACTCCCACATGACTTCTTTCTCAAAACCGGGAACATAATGTAATAATGGATTGTTAATCTCTATTAATTAACACAAACAGCAGGCGTTAGCGCCCGTGCGGTCCAAAAGGCCGGGAAGGAAACCATAATGAGAAGACTCACAGTACGTTGGACATTGTTGTTGGCTCTGCTGACGACGGTAGCTGTAATTGGTTGCAGCGATAAGGGAACTAACAATACGAGTAATCCCGGCTCCACCGGTCCGGAACTGGGTTCGTCGGTTCTGAGTTCTGGCCAAACCTATTCGCATACTTTCAAAACGGCCGGAGTTTTCCATTATCACTGCGGCGTACATCCGTCAATGAAGGCTACGATCACGGTCAATGCCGGTGGTTCGTCCACGCAGGAGCATGTCGCAATTTCGAATTTCACCTTGCCGAGCTTGACAGTCAACGTTGGTTCCACCGTGACCTGGACTAACAACGACAGCGCCCCACATTCGGTTATCTCAGATTGAACGGCCTGACCTGATTCCTCCGCCGAGGATGGAACTCTGGCAACAGCATTCACGATGTGAAGGATGACTCTGCTGATTTGGGACAGACCAGCAGAGTTGTCGGTTGCATATTCAGGCGTAGTTTACGAGAACTCAGGTTTTGACCCCGACTAAACCCACTGATAGCAGCGCATATTCATTTGTCTTGGCGAAATCGTATTCCTTGACATACTTGACTTCAACATTCGCGAAGCCGGCCTCTGTGAGCAGCGTTAGATAGCTGTCGAGATCAACGGCGCCGGCCACACAGCCGGCCCAAGCCTCGGCTGACTTGCGGATATCCGATGGCATCTCACCTCTCGTTGCCATGTCAGCAATCGCGAACCTACCCCCCGGCTTGAGCACGCGTCGGATTTCCCGATAGGCTTGTCGCTTGTCCGGAACCAGATTGATGACGCAGTTGGAAATCACGAGGTCGAAGGAGTTGTCAGGAAAGGGCATGGCCTCGATTTCGCCCTTCTCGAAGGTCACGTTCTCGAAGCCGCCGACAATGGCGTTATGACGCGCCTTTTCCAGCATAGCATCGGTCATGTCCAGTCCCACAACAGAGCCGGCATTCTCCACCTTCTTTGCCGCCAGAAACACGTCAACGCCGGCGCCGCTGCCAAGATCAAGCACGCGCCAGCCCGGTCGGATTTCAATCAACGACAGTGGGTTTCCGCATCCGAGACCCAATGATGAGCCCTCCGGCAGGGCTTCAACCTCCGTACGGTCGTAACCATGCGAGAGATCAATGATGTTCTTGTCGACACCGCCACAACACGAGGAACCTTCGGGACTACAGCAATTGACTTTTCCTTCCACAACCTCGGCATATTTCTCTCTAACGAATTTCTTGATATCATCCTGCTCGGACATAAATCACTCCGCTTATCTGCACATCTCTTTTCTTGACCACTGATTCCCGGAAGGCCGCAGCCTGCCGTCTATTCCATCCGCCGTGTGGCTGGATTGTATGCCAGCGTGCGTCGACAGTGCGCTCTTTCTCCACTGACGAGGCAAAACAGATCCTCGATCGCCATCGGTTCCCCGATCTTGAATCCTTGGCCGTATTTTACACCGATCATAGTCCCGTAGTTTCGTGCCATTGTCTCCAAGTTCCAGAGATAGTCGCGCGTTTTCGGTTTTTCTGGATTCAGAAACTGCGACTCATGCGCGCTCAATGCAGCAATCCAGCTGTCAAATTGCTCCGTAATGTCGACGACGAAAGTCGGTGGCTCTTCTACCGGCAGAAAGTAATGAAACAGCGCCGACACATGAAATGGCTCCCCCGCAATCGGAAGCTTCTTAAATGTGGCATAATAGCAGGCGTTCATTGCAATACTACCGGCGGCAAGATGATCGGCGTGCGCACCGCGCTTGCCATGTCCACCGCGCGGCCAGGGCGCTAGCAGCAGCGTCGGCTGGTACTTGCGGATCAGTTCTGCAAGGATATTGCGATTTTCCGGCGTGTCGACCAGTTTCGTGTCACCAAGATCGAGAGTCTCCAACAGGTCTGTCTTCATGATCTGTGCGGCCGCCAAAGATTCTCTGCCCCTGATTTCCGGCGTCCCTCCGGTGCCCATCTCTCCTTGTGTCAGATAGATAATGCCGGTGCGATAGCCCATCTCGGCCATCTTGAGCAGCACGCCGCCGGTTCCGACTTCGACATCGTCGGGATGCGCACCAACGGCAATCAGATCATAGCGGTTATCACTGCTCATCCTGTGCCTCAAATAAGAATGCCGAGCTTGCGGCCCGGCATTCCCGATTCATTAGTATTTTCCGTCTCGATCTCGCAAGTGCTTGTCATGGAACTTGAGGATGTACTCAAGTCGGTCATAGAGAAACGTACGAGATTGAGCATCATATCCTTCATACTTTGAGAACGTAGATGACTCGTAATCAATGCCGAGCGTGGTCAGCTTCTGTTCAAACAACTGAGTCTGTTGGTTAAACATGTTGACGTCGTGATCAGA
>JAPLUP010000581.1 GCA_026397575.1 Candidatus Zixiibacteriota bacterium | reverse complement strand
GTCTTTGCCTGTCAGCACTATAGTGCAAGATCTCCCAACGAGTTGATCGTCTATCCATTGCTGAATCTTCGCGTCACCTCCCTTTGTGATGTTCTCCCAGTCATTGTCTGACACTGACAGGTTCCCCTCGATTGCACCGATATTTCTTACTTGGGAAGCCCGCCAACTATCCGGTTTGTAGTGAAAGCTGTAAAAGACCCGTCGAGCCATATAAATTCTCCTTTCTCAATTTGTCAGCGTTATTGCCGACCACTCATCACGGCAAAGCTCTAAGGCATGTGCCTTTGTCCCAAGTCCAAGTCAACCAGGTCTGAATGTCAAACCTGCTTGGTCTGGTACATGACCCCATATCCGCTGCCGGGACACCTCGGCGGTGTGATTCTCTTTTCACTCGAGCGGTTGGCAAAGGTCTCCGATCCCTATTTGCTCTCTGTCACTCTTAAGTTCCCTATCTTCTCCCACGAGGGATCAGGTTTGAGAACGACTGCGATATACAGCTTGTCGTCGGTGCCGATATCCGTCTTCGCTTTCGTGGCCAAAGCGCCCTCCACTTGTTCCGGATTCAGCTTGTATAGGCCGCCAGTAATTGCATCCACTGCCAGGCCTATCAGACCGCCGAAAATGATATTTCCCCAGACCCATCCGCTCGTCGATCTGGTTATAGTGGTTTCGAAAATCTCGTACCCCTCCAATTCGATCTTAACGATGTGGTGGTCTTTTCGCGAAAGACCGGCCACAACCGGCGTTTTCCCGAAATCTTTGTTGTCAACAGTGACCTGCGCGCCCGTAGGTCGACTGGTGATTCCGATGTCCTGGCTTGTTCCGTGCATGATTGTCGCACAACCATAGACTGCGGCCAGCATAAGAATCAAAGTCGCAAAGACCTTGACCCCGAGTTCGAGAGCGTTTTTCCCCAGACCTTTCATGTTTCCTCCTGCCTTGAGTAAGGACTACTAATCAGTGGTTTTGTATCAATATTTTAGTTAACGCTTTTCTAGGCATTTTGTCAACAGCAAAGAAACTGCGGGTCGTGCAACCCGCCGTCTGATTATCAGGTTTCGTAAGTCGAAGCCCCTGCGGTTCCGACATCAATCGATCCCTCCCGTGGATTGTCAACGACAATATCCTCTATAAGGATGCTTCTGTCGCGATCTTTGTCAAGGGGTTTTTCGTGGCAATTCAAGCCAATTCGGGCAGACACGGGGGTCTGCCCCTACGGAGAGGAAACCCACCCGACGCTGAGCTTTGGGTAGGCTACAGGCTATTGGTGGGGTTCGAGCCTGGATTCCAGCTTTCGCTGGAATGACAATCTCAGGCGGGAATGACAAATGCGGGCGTGGAATGTCGCGCTTACACGAGCCCATGCTGGATTTTTGCGGCGAGCACTGTATTCGTCAGCAACATTGCGATGGTCATCGGACCGACGCCACCCGGCACGGGCGTGATCTTCGAAGCCTTGGCGGAACAGGATTCGAAATGACAATCGCCGACGATGCGATAGCCCTTCTCTACTGATGAATCATCAATGCGTGAAATGCCGACATCAATTACTACCGCCCCCTCTTTGATATGCTCGCCACGCAGAAATTCCGGTTGCCCCATCGCCGTGATCACGACATCCGCGCGACGAGTGTGATCGTAGATATCGCGGGTGGCCGAATGGCAGATCGTGACCGTTGCGTTCGTCTCCGGCCATTTCTGCATCAGCATTGCCGCCAGCGGTTTGCCGACGAGATTGGATCTGCCGACGATCACAACTTCTCTCCCCTTCATCTCAACACGATAGCGTTTTAGTAATTCGATTACGCCCAACGGCGTACATGATTGATAGCGCGGTTTGCCGATCAACAGCCGACCAACATTGTCGGGGTGCAACCCGTCAACATCCTTGATCGGATTGATGCGCACGCAGGCGGCGAATTCATCCAGATGGGACGGAATCGGCGATTGCAGCAGAATGCCGGAAATCCTCGGATTGCTGTTTAGCGATTCGATGACGGAGTAAAGTTCGTCTTGCGTGATGCCGGCCTCTTTGCGAAAAACTTCGGAATAGACTCCCACCTTCTGGCAATTCTTGGCTTTGGAGTTGACGTAGATTTCCGAAGGGGGATCATCACCTACCAGGATCGCTGCCAGACCCGGCACGATCCCTTTCGCCAAGAGCTCCTGAACTTGCGCCGTCAACTCACGGCGAATCTGCTTCGCCGTTTCGTTACCATCGATCAGCTCCGCCGTCACGCTGTGTCGTCTCCACTGTCAAAGGGAGTGCCATTGTCGGGCACCTTTAACGTGTAGCGCTCGATACTGACCGCCTTGCCGGTCTGATCGTCAACTTCCACGATTACTCCCTGCATCCTGATATCACCGGAAGCAACTGAAAACTTGTATGGCATTCCGGTAAGAAAACGCTTGATCGCGGCGTCATGCTTCATGCCGATAATCGAATCAAACGGCCCGGTCATCCCGGCGTCGGTGATGTAGGCCGTCCCCTTCGGCAAGATACATTCATCGGCGGTTTGGATATGAGTATGGGTACCGACCACTGCCGAGACTCTGCCGTCAAGATAGTATCCCAGCGCCTGCTTTTCGGATGTAGTCTCGGCGTGAATGTCGACAAACACGATATTGGCGCCGTGGCCGAGCAGCGACAATTCACCATCGGCGGTCTTAAAGGGACAGTCTATCGGTTTCATATAGACTCGTCCCTGCAGATTGATCGTCGCAATCAGACGTCCATCGGGAAGCTTGTCGACATACATTCCACCACCCGGCTGAAAATCTTCTTGGCCATCTCTCTGGTAACGCCGAATCCCCCGGCGGCGTTTTCGACGTTACAGATCGTGTAATCGATATTGCGCTCTTTCTTGAAATCGCGCAACAACTGAGAGACAATCCATCTTCCCGGCTTGCCAACCAGATCGCCGATAAAGAGGATCCTCAAATGGCCGCCTTACTTGGCATATTCCACCGTCCGCGTCTCACGGATGACGGTGACTTTAATCTGACCCGGGTATTCCATCTCGGTCTCGATCTTGCGGGCAATATCACTCGCCAGAATGCTCGATCCGATATCATCGATTTCGTTGTTCTCGACGATAACGCGAATCTCACGACCGGCCTGAATGGCATACGCCTTGGCGACGCCCTTGAACGAATCGGCCAGTTCCTCGAGTTTTTCGAGGCGTTTGATGTAGCCCTCAAGCGGTTCGCGCCGCGCGCCGGGGCGGGAGCCGCTAATCGCATCAGCAGCCTGCACCAGCACGGCATATGGAGAGATCATCGGGATATCACCATGATGTGAACCAACGGCATTGATTATATACTCGTGCTCGTTATATTTCTTGAGGAAATTCATACCAATCTCGGTATGCGTTCCTTCGGTCTCGCGGTCAATCGCCTTGCCAATGTCGTGCAGGAAACCGGAACGTTTGGCGACAACCGGATCCAGCCCCAGCTCGGCGGCCATCAGACCGCAAAGCATGGCAACTTCCTTGGAATGCTGGAGAACATTCTGGCCATAGCTGGTACGGTAGTTTAACTGTCCCAGCAGTGTAATGATATCTTCGTGAAGCCCATGAACGCCAAGTTCAAAACAGGCCTGCTCTCCCGCCTCGCGGATCATCATTGCCATTTCTTTCTGTGACTTGGCGACCACTTCTTCGATACGGGTAGGATGGATTCTGCCGTCGACAACGAGCTTCTCAAGCGCCATGCGCGCGATCTCGCGGCGCACCGGATCGTATCCCGACAGGATTACTGCTTCGGGCGTATCGTCAACAATGACATCAATGCCGGTGAGTGTCTCGAAAGACCGAATGTTGCGACCTTCGCGGCCGATGATGCGCCCCTTCATCTCGTCGCTCGGCAACGCCACGACCGACACGGTTGATTCCACCGTATGGTCGGAGGCGCAGCGATAGATGGCAGAGATAATGATTTCCTTGGCCTCTTTCTCGGCGGATTGCTCTGCCTTCTCCTTAATCTCCTTGATAGTTGCGGCCGCTTCCATTTTGGCCTGACCAATCAAATTCTCCATGAGAACGCGTTTGGCTTCCTCTGTCGACATGCCGGCGATTCGTTCCAATTGGCGGTTCTGGTCGGTCAGTACCTGTTCCAGTTCCTTTTCTCGTGTGGCAATTCCGCGTTCACGGTGCTGCAGATTCTTCTCCTTGACCGCGTACTCTTT
>JAPLUP010000241.1 GCA_026397575.1 Candidatus Zixiibacteriota bacterium | reverse complement strand
TCGGTTTTTGGTGGGCGGGCCGGATCGATAGCGATCAATTCGAGCAAGTCGATGATTGGACACATGCTGGGCGCGGCCGGAGCAATCGAAGCGGTTGTAACAGCACTTTCCCTGCGTGACGGATTTGTGCATCCGACCATCAATATCGAGAATCAGGATCCCCAGTGTGATCTTAACTACATGCGAGATGGAGGCAAAGCCGTCGACATCCGGTTTGCGCTGAGTAATTCCTTCGGTTTCGGCGGCCACAACGTCACCTTGGCCTTGGGTAAACACATCGATTCTGTCGGATGAGTATGCTGCGTTTCTTGTCGAAAATCTTTGGCAAGACACCCGCCCAAAGCGAGATTGCCATCTCGGTCCGTACCCGGACCCAGCTTCAGCAAAAGCTTGGCTATGAGTTTCGGCAGGAGGATTTGTTGGTGCGGGCATTGACACACCGATCGCATCTGCGTAGCAATGATTCCCGACCCAGCAATTCCAATGAACGCCTGGAATTCTTGGGTGATTCGGTTCTGGGGCTGATTGTGGCGGAGGAACTTTTTCAGAAGTACCCGCAGATGAGCGAAGGCGATCTGACCAAAAGCAAGTCGCTGCTGGTCAACAAGAAAGTGCTGGCGCACGTCGGTATCGAGCTCGGACTCGGTGACCATATTCTTATGTCTACAGACGAAGAACGGGCGGGCGGAAGACGCCGTCAGTCCATCGTTGCCGATTGTATGGAGGCGATAATTGGCGCCGTCTACCTCGATGGCGGCGTGAACGCAACAAAGGAAGTAGTCAAACGAGCCATCTCCTTTGATTTTGGCCAGACCAGCCAAACACTGTCACTGCGCAATTACAAGGGTGAGTTGCTGGAGCGTCTCCAGGCATCCGGCGCCGGCATGCCGCATTATAGTGTGACTGGCGAGAAAGGTCCCGAACACCGCAAGATGTTCACCGTCGATGTTTTTGTCGGCGGCAAGAAGATGGGCACTGGTATCGGTGACTCCAAGAAAAGCGCCGAGCAGAAAGCTGCAGAGCAGGCTCTCGAGAGACTCGATCCTCAACCGTAATGCGAAAGGACTGATTATGAAACTGATAGTATGTGTGAAGCAGGTTCCGGAAATTCCGCTGGTGTCGGTCGATGCCCAAAAGGGTGAACTGAGTTTGCCGCAGGGACCGGGTATGATCAATCCCTTTGACAGTTACGGAATCGAGGAAGCGCTGCGCCTTAAGGAAAAAAACGGCGGCACTATCACAGCGATATCGCTGGGTGGCAAGGAATCTGATTATGCTCTCAGGGAAGCTCTCGCGTTGGGTGTTGACGACGCAGTGCACTTGATGGACGATGCTTTCGCGGGCGCTGATGCCATTGCCACGGCGCGGTTACTGGCGGTCGGAATTCGCAAATGCGGCGATTTTGACTTGGTCTTTCTCGGCAAGCAGGCCGTGGATTCCGATGCCTCGACCATCCCCGCCGCCATCGGCGGATTTCTGGGATTACCGGCGGTGATGTTCGTTCGCAAGATCGAAGCCATCGGCGACGGCAGGATTACGGTTGAGCGGATGACCGACGACGGATTCGACAAGGTCACGGTTCCGATACCGGCGGTGATCTCGGTAGTGAAAGAAATTAATGAACCGCGGTTGCCCTCACTTAAGGGCAAGATGATGGCCAAGAAAAAAGAAGTGATAGTCTACAATGCCGCAGCGCTCGGCGTCGCAGCCGGATCCCCGGAGCTCACATCCGGCAGTCATGTGGCTCATGTCGCGAGTCCTCCATCTCGACCCAAAGGCGAAATGATTACGGGTAGCTCGCCGAAGGAAATCGCGGACAAGCTGTTTTCTAAGCTCCGCGACCAGCAAGTTCTCTGACAATTTCTGCGCCGTGGCCGTCGTCGCAGAAATTGCGTTTTCACCGTAAGTCGTTGTATGGCATGTATATAAATTGTCATACCCTCAACTATTTCGCGGTACGACGCAAAAAGTGCTTGACAAAAGCTGCGTTTGATCTTAAAATAATGTTAGAAGAAAGTACACAAACTGGAAGTTTGTAAGACCTTGGCAGAGGAAAATTCGTTCTAGTTTTTTTGGAGGTAGTGGGATATGAACCTACTCAAAGTGCTAATGCTGGTTTGTTTAGCGGCCTCTCTATCTCTTCTCATTCCTGTCACAGTTCGCGCTAACGATCATCCCTGGGATGATAATACCGTGGATTCCACCCGCCTTCAAAGTGCGGTCACCACCGTTAAGACAGACGATGCTGGCAGTGCTCCCATACCCTTCTTTGATACTCCTATTTTTCAGAGGATATCTGACTGGGTGCGGGGGAAGCTCAGGGAAGCTCGCCAAATCTTCTCGGGTCAGGATATGCGAGAGACTAAGGGAACAGTCGTCGACAAAAACAAGCGGCCGGAAACACCGGTCGTGTACAGGAAACACGAATAACCGTTAATCCTGATGAGTACTTTAATCGGTAGTGCACTCTCGGAGACGGCGGACAAACTCCATTTCATTAATCAACTGGTTACTGAAAACAAGTTTGTCGAAGCCAAGGCAGAACTGGACAAGCTAT
>JAPLUP010000482.1 GCA_026397575.1 Candidatus Zixiibacteriota bacterium | reverse complement strand
CGCCTGAGCGTACTCGGCGTGCGCTATCTTCGCGCCGGGGCCTTCAAGCCCCGCACCTCGGTCGATTCTTTCCAGGGGCTCGGCAAACCCGGGCTTGAGTTGCTGCGCAAATACGCCGATCTGCACGGCATGTATGTCGTCACCGAGGTTATGGATCGATCACAGATTGACACCGTCGCCCAGTACGCCGACATCTTGCAGGTCGGGTCGCGAAACATGTTCAACTACACATTGCTGACGGCGCTCGGCTCGATGCGGCGACCGGTACTGCTCAAACGCGGCATGGCGGCAACGATTGACGAATGGCTGTCCGCAGCCGAGTATGTTAGTCGCGGCGGCAATAACGAAATCATTCTTTGCGAACGCGGCATCCGCACCTTCGAACCGCAGGTGGCGCATACGCTCGATATCGCTGCCCTAGTATTGGTGAAGCAACAGACGCCCTATCCTGTGATCGCCGACGCTTCTCACGCCGCTGGACGTTCCGATCTGGTGGCGCCTTTGGCAAAAGCCGCAACCGCTGCCGGCGCCGATGGGATCATGCTGGAAGTGCATCCTCAACCTCAGTACGCACTCTCCGACGGCAAGCAAGCGCTGACTCTGGAGCAGGTCGCAACCTTGCTGCCGGAGTTGACTCGCATATTTGGCGCCAAGGGCGTTTGATATTCCATGAAGCCTGATTCTCTGGAAAGCCTCGGTTCACGTTCAATCTCTCTCCCGAAGTTTCAGGAGAGCATCGATAAACAAGTTACGGAAGCCGTCATCCGTCTCGAAAAGCTGAGTGGTTCGTTTGAATCCATCCCTATCAGTTATACCACCCGCTGCGAAAAAATCAATATCCTGCGCTGGCTGCAACGGGTGAGTGTCAATCCGCGTGTTTATTGGCGTGATCGCGAGGGTGATCTCGAAGTTGCCGGCATTGGCTCAGCGTGCACGATTGCAACCGACTATCCCAAGGATTTTGCCGAGAGTTTCCGGCGTATCGACCGGATCTTGAAACTGCAACCCGACAATCCCTTCCTGCGTTTCTTCGGTGGCACTCGCTTTGACCCGCACACTGCAGTCGACCAACTCTGGCAGTCGTTCCCCGGTCTTTGGTTTGTGTTGCCACAGTTGATCGTCACCCGCACCGAAGACGAGTATTTCCTCACCGTCACTGTCGCTTGGGACGGCGTCTCCAACACTGACGAAATACAAACGCGGTTGTACGATTCACTGGATTTGTTCTTTCATCCGGATGACACGACCGACAAAATTCCGCCGCACATCGTAGCTCGCACCGATATCCCTGACTGTAGACAATGGTCAGCGGGTATTGCCAGGGTCCTTGCCGAAATTGACACGGGCAAGGTGGACAAGGTTGTGTTGGCGAGACGTTGCGATTTGCAGTTGTCCGGCACTTTTGATTCATGCCAATACCTGGAAACATTGATTGCGCAGGGCAAACGCTGCTATGGATTTTTGTTTCAGCCGAACCCATCCGTTGCCTTTGTCGGCCTGACACCGGAACGATTGTTCAACGTGACGGGAAACCACCTGGTTACGGAAGCAATCGCCGGTACAATCGCGGTAGGGGAGAGTGCAGAAGAAACGGCGGCCAACGCGGCGCAACTGCTCGAGCGCGACAAAAATCGTCACGAGCAACGCTATGTTGTCGAGGGCATCAGCGCGAAACTCGCAGAGCTGTGCGACACCGTCGAAGCCACTGGCAGCCCGCAAATTCTGCAACTCACACACGTGCAACATCTGATCACGCGTCTCGCGGGCACACTAAAGGATTCTGTGACTCTAAGCGACGTTTATGCCGCTATTCATCCGACCGCAGCTGTATGTGGTACACCCACAAAAGAAGCATCGGTATTGCTGAAAGAGATTGAATGTTTTGA
>JAPLUP010000299.1 GCA_026397575.1 Candidatus Zixiibacteriota bacterium | reverse complement strand
CACTATCGACACACCGCACAACACCGCCGTGGAGTCCTCGCCATTCACAAACGAAACCACACTACCGGTGTCAGACGCTCCCAGCACAGTCGTGTCTCCGTCAATGACGGTGTTGGCGATGTGCATCGTATCCTTATCGATCATGAAGTAGCTGCCGACGACTATATTCTCGCCAAGGTAGTTGATTCGCTCGTAGTAATGACCATCTGTTACCAGCACCGTGTCCCCATTCGCAGCCGCGTCAATTCCTGCCTGAATCGTTGGCTGATCGGCGGGAACATGAATGGTCGCTGCCAAACCCACATGAGCACAAATCAGAATGACTGCAAAAACAATAGCTCTTTTCATGATTCAGAACTTCTCCGTCGGACGATTTTGGGGCGATCGGTACAAATGAGACCGCGGTGCATTTTCCTTCAAGTTTAACATAGCAGCTATTGACAAGTATGTCAAGGAAAATCGACTTGTTATCCTCCTTCAGGAGCGTTTCGGATAACGCCGATATCAGTTGTCTCCTGCCTTTTCCAGCTTCCTGTCCATGGAGGATGTATTATATTGCGTTGGTGTCAGGAGCGAACTCAAGATGCTGAAAGGATCTGATGAAACGCGCCATAACCTTTGACTACTGGCAGACGTTGGTTGATGATACCCGCGAGCGAGAGACCATGACCGCCCGCAAAAAGATGATGCACGAATACCTGATCGCAAACGGCTTCAAGCCACCGGAAAATCTTGACGCCGGATTTGCCGCCGCGAAACCTTGGTTTTTTGCCATCTATCATGGTGAACAACGGACGCCAACTCTGGAAGAACGACTCGAATTCGTGCTGAACCATTACGACATCAAATTGGCCGCCACTCAGCTCGAACCATTGGCACACGAATTCGGTGAATTGGGTCTTATGCTCGGCCCCGTGCCAACACCCAATATTGCCGAAACGCTCTCACTCCTGAGCCGCCAGTATCCTCTTGGTATCGTCTCCGACACGGGCTATACACCCGGTAGCGTGTTGCGGAAGCATCTTGAGTATCACGGCCTGCTGCAATACTTCAGCGCGTTTTCTTTCTCCAATGAATCGGGACGAGCCAAACCGCATGAACATGCGTTCATGACGGCGCTGAATCAACTTGGCGCCGAACCGGCCAATGCCATTCACTGCGGTGATCTTTTGGCACATGATGTGCTTGGCGCCAAGAGACTTGGCATGACGGCAGTGATTTACACAGGCTGTTGGGCTTCCGAAACCGATGGCATTATCCCGGATTATGTGATAGCCGACTGGCGAGAGCTACCTGCGATTGTGGAAAAAGTGTTTACTTAGCGGCGGCCTGTCCACACACTATCTGAGTTGCCTCGGTCACAAGGCCTTCTCATAGTTCTCAACAATAACTTCATGACAACAGCGTATCATGTTGCTAATAAAACACTTGCGTGACCGATACCACATTGGCAAGCAGTGCCCAATCTCTGCACACCTTGAAGAAATCGCTTTACATAATAGACCGATACATTATATTGCCAGCGGGCAAAACCACATTCGGGACTTACCCGTTTACGAGACGGAGAGATACATGATTAGCAATGGCTTGAAATTGATCTGCATGACGGTTCTGGCGATCACGCTGCTGGTTGCGTCTCTGTACGCAAACAGCCCCATGACACCTTTCGACATTGCTGCAAAAAATGTTAGCGATGTTAGAATCGGCGACCCCGTGAGCGTGGCAATTGATCTTTTAAGCGGTAGCGAGGTGTTCGGCTCGTACAAATTCCTTGTCGCCTATGACGCCACACGTCTGAATCTTGTCAACGCCACGATTGGCAATGACTTGGTTCCCTGCCATTGGGAGTCGTTCAGCTACACGCTCCTGTCGTGCAGCCAGTGCGACACGCGCCTTGTCGAGGTGACAGCCGTGGCTGATCTCGCCAACGGCGGCGCACATCCTTCCTGTTTATCGCAATTCGGGCAAGTTCTCAAGTTAAACTTTAACGTCACGATCGACACGCTTAAGGCTGGCTCAACTGCCGCAGTCAATTTCTATTGGGACGACTGCAGCAGCAATACTCTCGGTTCTGTGCTCGCGGATACAGTGTGGCACGGCCGGTTTGTGTACGACCAACAGGGCGGCAACATCACCGATCTTGACCCGCATCTCGGAGGCACTCTGCATGGCTGCATTATCCCGGGCGATATCGTGAATGTCCGCGGGGCCAATATTCACGATGGCAGCGTGTCAATTCGGTTGAAGTTCGGCGTCTATGCCGACTGCAACGGTGACGGTAGATTCAACATCGCCGACATTGTTTATCTTATATCGTACGTGTACGACGGCGGCCCTGCACCGCTTGACTACCTGCATGGCAATGTCGACGGCGACGACGGCGTCACGATTGCCGACTTGGTTTTCCTCATCCACTATATGTTTGGCCGCTGAGAGAACTAGTCCGATTCGATAGCTTGGAGAGTCAGCGGACCGTTTAGCCCTTGTTTCGCGGATTTGCTGAACGTCAGTGATCTCTTGGCTACGGCTAAATCACAACTGCCAGTTCCATGAGTCAGAATCCGCTCGGTTTCTGCGTTGCCGCATTACCCTTGCCCCACCTCTGACCTCCACTTAGCCAGTCAATGGCGCCACCGTCTTCGATCCGAAAAGGCTCGACCCCGGACATTGTCAATCGACGAGGCGGGAACTGGTCAGATGTGCCTAACTGCATCGCGGCGTCTTCCACTCCCTCGATGATTTGCTCCGTTCAAGTGCACGTTTGCGCAACGCTACGTGCCTATGATTGACTGACTCCTAGTCGCTAACAGAACTGTTTTCGACTTCTTTGAGCGAGAGATGCTCTTGCTTGAGGTGATAGAGGCCGGCAAGCGTAATGGTGAAATACTGCGTCGCCCACATGACGATGCTGCAGGCGGCGGCATCGGCGGCAGGGACGTTGTAAAGGCTTAGACTTAATACGGTCAAGTATTGATACGGTCCGATGAACCCCGGCGCGTTGGGCAGCATGATTCCGACCGAGACTACGGCCAATACTACGAACGAAGCGTCGATGGTCAAGTACGACATGCCGAATGCCAGGAAGATCAGATAGTTCGAAACG
>JAPLUP010000369.1 GCA_026397575.1 Candidatus Zixiibacteriota bacterium | reverse complement strand
TTCCCGCGCGATTCACCGCCCGCGTGTTCCCTGCAACCCAGGGTCGTCTCCCGTCGTTGACTTCTCCCGCCGGCTCCCTCATCCTCGCACCACCCTCGCGCCAAGGGGTCCCCCAGCGTACCGCGCACGCCTCCAGCGGTGTTTGACACTCCGGGAGCAAGCATGGACATCTTCGAGAAGGCCCAGTCGTACATGGACGCCAAGCTGGCAAAGGCTGCCGGTTACTATCCGTACTTCCTTCCGCTGGAGGACACGGAGGGCACGGAGGTGACCATCGGCGGCCGGCGCCTGCTGATGATCGGCTCGAACAACTATCTCGGCCTGGTGACGCATCCCAAGGTTAAGGAAGCGGCGATTGCGGCAACGAAGAAGTATGGCGTCGGCTGCACTGGATCGAGACTCCTCAACGGCACGCTTGACCTGCATCTCGAGCTTGAAGAGAAGCTGGCGAAGTTTATGCGCAAGGAAGAAGCCCTGGTGTATTCGACCGGCATGCAGACAAACTTGGGGACAATCTCGGCGCTCGTGAACAAGGGAGAATACATTCTCATCGACCGCTCGGTGCACGCGAGTATCGTGGATGGCTGTCGGCTCTCGTTCGGTAGAACCGTGAAATATGAACATAACAACATGGATGATTTGGAGCGGGTCCTGTCGGGGTTGGATCCTGACGCACCGAAGCTGATTGTCACTGACGGTGTTTTCTCGATGGAAGGTGATATTGCCAAATTGCCGCGATTAGTTAAGTTGGCTCACGCGCACAATGCGAGAGTGATGGTCGATGATGCCCATGCGCTCGGAGTGTTGGGATCCACTGGTGCGGGCACAGCCGAGCATTTTGACCTGACCGATCAGGTTGATATTACGATGGGTACGTTTTCGAAATCGCTGGCATCGATTGGCGGTTTTATCGTCGGCGATGCTGAAGTTGTCGAATTCGTCAAGCACTTTTCGCGCACGATGATTTTTTCGGCATCGATTCCGCCGGCATCGGCGGCTGGAGTGATGGCGGCTCTTGAGATCCTCCAGAATGAACCGGAAAGACGGACACGCCTATGGGAGATTACTCGCAGAGTGCATCGGGAGTTGCGGGGACTCGGTTTTGATCTCGGCACCAGCGAGACGCCGATTGTGCCGATTTTGATCGGCGACGAGACTCAGTGCTTCCAGTTTTGGAAGATGCTGACTGAAAATGGTATCTTTGCCAACGCCGCTGTCCCACCGGCGGTTGCACCGGGGCAGGCGTTGATTCGCACAAGTTACACCGCCAATCACACCGACGAGCAAATCGATCGGGTACTTGATACTTTTGCCGCGATCGGCAAGAAGACCGGAATGATCTCCGCAGCAGTATAGCTGCCGCTGGGGCGCCCACCATGAAACCGGAAGAAATTGAGATAATCGAGGTCGTTTCAAAGTCAGACCTCAAACGGTTCGTCAAGTTCCCGTGGAAAGTCTATGCCGACGATCCCAACTGGGTTCCGCCGCTGATAACCGAGCGGCTGGCTTTTTTTGACCGCAAGAAGAATCCGTTCTACCGTTACGCCAGAGTACAATTGTTTCTGGCGATTTATCAGGGCGAGGTACTCGGTCGCATTGCCACCTGTGTCAACAACATCCACAATCAATTCCATCAGGAGAAGACCGGTTTTTTCGGGTTCTTCGAGTCGGTGCAGAACTACGATGTTGCCTATCGGCTGCTCAAAGTTGCGGTCATCGCTCTAAAAAAAGTCGGCATGGAGCAGATGATTGGGCCGGCGAATTTCTCGACCAATCATGAGGTCGGACTACTGGTTGACGCGTTTGATCAGCCGCCAATGGTGCAGATGAGCTACAATCCACCCTACTACGTCGACTACTTCGAAAGGTTCGGACTGACAAAGGCCAAGGATTTGCTGGCGTTCAAGCTGGTCAAGGAAAACGAGCCTCCGGAACGGATGGTCAAAATTGTGGAGCGGATCCGAGAGCGATCAGGCGCGACGTTTCGCCGGATCGACCTGCACGACTTCGAGAACGAAATCCTGCGGGTGATTAAGGTCTATAACGATGCCTGGGAGAATAATTGGGGTTTTGTGCCGCTGCACGAGGATGAATTCCTCCATATTGCCAAGGATCTGAAACAGATTGTCGATCCCGATCTGGCGCTGTTTGCCGAGATAGATGGCGAGCCGGCGGGATTTGCGCTGGCGATTCCGGACATCAATCAGATTCTGATCAAGCTCAACGGCCGTCTTTTTCCGTTCGGGTTGTTCAAACTGATTTGGAATCTCAAGGTACGCCGCAAAATCAATCAGGTGCGCGTGATCACCATGGGAGTCGTGAAAAAGTACCAGAAACGAGGCATCGACAACGTGTTTTACCTTGACCTCTATCGCAACGGCATTGCCAAGGGCTATTACACCGGCGAGCTTTCCTGGATCTTAGAGGAAAACAAACTGATGATTTCGCCGATCGAGATGCTCGGCGGTAAACGCTACAAAACCTATCGCCTGTACCAGACACCGCTGATAACCGCGCCGCCACCACCGCCGCCTGCCGAGTCCCCGTAATCCCGTAGCCGCAACCCTTGCGGTTGCCCGCTTCTCTATGCATCGTACGGGCATGGCGTCTCATTCCCCTCTTGAGAGGGGATTAAGGGGTGTGTCATTCCAGCGAAAGCTGGAATCCAGGTTTGAACGCCACCCAACAAAAACCCCTTGACACCGACCGCGAGAAAAGCATCCTTATAGATGATATTGTCGTTGTTTATCCACGTTCTTTATGTGGCCAATTTTATAGAAGATAGAGATTGAAGGCATCTAAATTGGCCCAGCCATAGCTGCAGTCCCCTGTCATAAGATGTATCGGTATATAGCATCGGTGGTTCTAACGATTCCTGGTGCAGCTGTCAGGGTTGCCATGGGGCTGGTCATTTGTGCGTGCCCGTCAGCAGCCACCGACGAAGGCCATCGTGCTCATAATAAAAAATATCATCGGCGAATGGTGACAGTGCTTCTCTCAGTTCTCCTTCGGTCGGGAAGTTCTTGATAACGTGGAAACGGCCCCCGTCGGGCAGCGCGCGGATGCTGACACGGTTGCCTTCGTCATCGAAGTACGCTTTCTCCTGCGCAAATCCTTCCTTCATCATCATGTCCAGAAATATCGCTTGTCCCCCGGCTCTCAGCAGACAATGCACTCCTCCCAGGAATTTGGGAAGCGCCGATCTTGGAACATGTGACCACCAATCGGCCGCGAAAACAACATCAAATACCCGGTTCATTGATTCGAGAGAATAAGCATCCGCAACTTCGAAAACAACGTTGCCCGAGGCAAGCGGTTTCCGTTTCGCTGCCGCGATGGCGGAGGAGTTCACATCGGTTGCCACCACCAACCGAGCCCGTTTTGCCAGCACCTGAGTCCAGTTTCCCGTGCCACAAGCTATTTCCATGACTTCTTTGCCGCGTATGTTTTGCTCGAACAGACTGATGATGGGACCAAGAAGTATCTCCATCTCGGCGTCAGACCTGAAGCTCATATACTCGTCGTGCCAGGGCACCCGCCTGTCGTAGTAGGCGGTCATTTCGTCTATGAGATCCCGCGTGTCCATCCGATGTCTGCAAAATACGAATGGCAGCAGAAATGTGCAAGCCTACCAGCAGACGATCATGTTGGTGGTTTTTCGATAGCCCTGTAGGTCAAGCCGGCTTGCGGCTTGACACGATTCCCTTTCCATTACCACCTACGTCCGCAATCCCATAACCGCCAGTCAGTCCTGCACTTACCTCAGCCGAACGTGTGACCTGCCGGAATAACCTACCAACCATTTTTGTAGCGCATCACTCCAAAAGTATCCCCCACACCAGTTAGCAGAACGCTGGTTGCGGCACCGAAAGTCACCCCGAAGTGCTCTGTGGATCTGGCGGCTCTAAGAGAAACGAATTCCTCACGGTTTCGTTGATCCTAATCCGTCGATCAGGAATCCCGTGCGGTTGGACGGTAACGACTAAGCAGCGAATGTCGAAACCGCGACTCGGCTGAGCTCGCCGAAGTCAAGACTTTCGACCTACCCTAAGGTGACCCTGAGAGGGGCTTCTGGGGCACGCGCAAGACCGGCGTCTAACGACAACCACGCAACTCTGCTCGACAGCACGCCAACTATGCTTCAGCGCGCTTCGATTGTCATGCGCCGGTTGTGACCTGCCGGGATCCGTGTTCACCGGTGCAACCAGCGTCACGTCGCACCCCCGACTTTGTCGTGGGCAAGACGTGACGCAACGCAAGAAATAACATGGATGGCCTCCCCCTACCGAAACTCCCTGACACTGATCGAATCTTCGATTTTGCCAAAACGCAATGGCGTAAACTCCTCCCCCATGATATTGAGCACGCCATCCTGCCGTTCCAGTGTTCCTTTCACCAGCAGACAATTCGAATAGACCACCGCCTTGCGACACTGGGTGACGTAGTGCGGTTTGACGACGATGTTGAAAAACCCGCACTCGTCTTCCAGCGTCAGGAAAAAAAACCCTTTCGCGGTCATCGGCCGCTGTCGGATAATCACGATACCCGCAACCGTCACCTGCTGTTTGTCCGCCAGGCGCTGGAGTTCCTGCGATGAAAGCACACCCTTTATAGACAATGTCGCTCTGACCAAACTCATCGGATGCGGACCGGTTGACAATGCCATCCCGCCAAAGTCAGCGACCAATTGCTCCGTCGCATCCATCGGCGCCAAGAGATCCTGCCCCTTGTTGTCATCAACGATTGCCAATTCCGATTCACCGCGCGAGGACAACGCCAGTATTTGCCAGAGTGCCTGACGACGATCCAAACCGAATGACTGAAAAGCATCCACCATCGCCAGTTGTTCGAGTTCATCCCGATTTAACCCGGTGCGATGCACAAAATCCGGCAGCGACAAAAACGCCCCCTTCGCAAGCTCACTCTCAATCTTCTCTCTCGCCGCGTTACCGAGAGATTTGATATACCGGAACCCCAGACGCACACTTTCCCCTTTGATGGCGCAATCCCAACCGCTTTTGGCAACATCGACCGACAGAAATGTGACACCGCGCCGTTGTCCTTCATAGACAATTGTCGATGGCGAATAGAACCCCAACGGCTGGGCGTTAAGCAACGCGCAGTAGAACTCCCGTGGATAGTAGACCTTGAAAAACGCCGACACATAAACCAACAGCGCAAACGATGCCGCATGCGATTCGGCGAACCCAAAATCGGCGAAGGCGGCCAGTTGCATGAATATCTTCTCGGCGGCTTCGCGGTCGATGCCATTCTTCATCATTCCCGAGATCAACCGCAGCGATAGCGATTCCATTCTCTCTCTGGAGCGTTTATGCCCCATCGCCAGCCGCAACTCATCAGCTTCGCTCGCCGTAAATCCCGCCGCTGCCACCGCGACCTGCATTCCTTGTTCCTGAAACAGTGGAATACCAAGCGTGCGTTTGAGAATCGGCTTGAGTTTTGGATGCGGATAGGTGATTTCCTCTTCCCCGTTACGTCGTCGCAGGTAGGGATGCACCATATCCCCCTGAATCGGCCCCGGACGGATCAACGCAACCTCGATCACCAGATCATAAAAGCGTCGCGGTTTGTGACGCGGCAGCGTGTTCATCTGCGCCCGCGACTCGACCTGAAACACCCCGACCGTATCCGCCGAGCACAGCAGGTCGTAAACTTTGGGATCATCATAAGTCAACCGCGCCGGATCAAACGCTACACCGTGCTGCTCCTGCACC